>CAUUIU010000013.1:0-19822 GCA_963545025.1 uncultured Sphingopyxis sp.
GCTTCGTCGGCAGCGTCAGATGTGTATAAGAGACTGATATCGGGCCGAAACTGTGGCTCGGCGGGGCGGTGAAGACGCAGACGCACAACGACCGCGACCATAATCTCGCCTGCGTGATCGCGGGGCGGCGGCGTTTCCTGCTGTTTCCGCCCGAGCAGGTCGCGAACCTCTACATCGGTCCGCTCGACAATCCGCCGCCCTTGTCGCTCGTCGATCCCGAGAACCCCGATTTCGTCCGCTTCCCGCGTTTCCGCGAAGCGTTGGCGACGGCGCGCGTCGCGATCCTCGAACCCGGCGACGCGATCTTCATTCCGAAATATTGGTGGCACCACGTGACCTCGCTCGACCCGTTCAACGCAATGGTCAATTATTGGTGGGGTGACACAGCAAGCGGGGTCGAAAAGCCGAACGACGTCTTCCTCGCCGCGCTGCTCGCGTTCAAGCGGTTGCCGCCGGGCGAGCGCGCCTATTGGCACGCGATGTTCGAAACGCATGTGTTCGGTGATGCCGAGCTGTCGGCGGGGCATATTCCCGCGGCGCTGCGCGGGGCACTCGGTGACCTGCGCGCCGACGAGCGCGCCGCGCTTCTGCGGCAATTGCTTGCCGCCTTTCAGAAATGACTTTGCCTCCCCTCGAAAGAAAGACACTCATGAACCTGAAGCTTTCCCTGTTGCTCGGCCTGTCGGCGCTGGCGATCGCATCGCCTGCGGCGGCGCGCGAATGTGCCCAGTCGCCGAGAAAGATATTGGAGCTGTGCGTTTCGGTCGAAGGCGGCGAAGCGCGTTACGAGGTCAAGCGCGCCGCCGTCACGGTGATCGCCCCGTCGCGGCTTGGGCTCAGCTTTGCGGGGGAAGCCGATCCGCGCTTCACAAGCGTCGGAAATGCGAAGCGCGCGTTGTCGGACACGACTTGGGAGCAGTCGTGGGGCGAACAGCGGCTGATTCGCGACAATCACAGCGAGCTGTCGGTGACCCTGGCGGGCGACACGCCGCTGAACAAGACGGTTGGCGTGACCTTTCGCCTCTTCGACGACGGTTTTGGCTTTCGTTACGACTATGCGGATGTTCCGGCCGGAGGGGCGGTGGCAGTGAGCGCCGACCGCACCCAGTTCCGTACCGTCGGCCCTTACCAGGCCTGGTGGTACGAAGGGCTGGGGCAGGAACGCGACGAATATCTCTACAAGCAGACCGACGCGCGGCGGATTACTCTCGCCGAAACGCCGTTGACCCTGAAAGGCGAAAACGGGCTGTACCTGAGCTTCCACGAAGCCGCGCTGGTCGACTTCCCGTCGATGCTGCTCGAAGGCAATGGAGCGGGGACCTACAGCGCGTGGCTGATGCCATGGCCCGACGGGACGCTCGCGAAGAAGACCGGGCCGTTCACGACGCCGTGGCGTACGGTGCTGGTGGGTGAGTCGCCGGGCGCGCTCGCCGACAGCCGGATCACGCTCAACCTCAACGCACCGAGCAAGCTTCCCGACATCGGAAAATGGTTCAAGCCGGGCAAATATGTCGGCATCTGGTGGGAAATGCACCTCGAGAAATCGACCTGGGGCAGCGGGCCGACGCACGGCGCGAACACCGCCAATGTAAAACGCTATATCGACTTCGCGGCAAAATATGGCTTCGACGGGGTGCTGGTCGAAGGGTGGAACAAGGGCTGGGACGGCGACTGGATCGCCAATGGCGACAAGTTCAGCTTCACCGAGGCCTATCCCGATTTCGACCTTCCCGAGATCACCCGCTACGGCAAGAGCAAGGGCGTCAAGCTGATCGGGCATCACGAGACCGGCGGCGCGATCGAAAATTATGCGCGCCAGCTCGATGCCGGGCTGAAGCTTTATGCCGACAATGGCGTCTCGCTGATCAAGACCGGCTATGTCCGCCACAGCGGCACGATCGTGGATGGCGACGGCGGCCTGCAGTGGTTCGCGGGCCAATATGCGGTCGACCATCATCTCGACGTCGTGAAACGTGCGGCGAAGCTTCACATCGCCATCAACACGCACGAGCCGGTCAAGGACACGGGACTACGCCGCACCTGGCCGAACTGGGTCAGTCGGGAGGGCGCGCGCGGGCAGGAGTTCAACGCGTGGGGCAATCCGACCAATCCGCCCGAGCATATGACGATCTTGCCCTTCACGCGGCTGCTCGCCGGGCCGATGGATTTCACGCCCGGCATTTTCGACATCGCGCGCAGCGGCAAGGAGCTGACGCGGCGCGTGCAGTCGACGCTCGCGACCCAGCTCGCCGAATATGTCGTCGTCTATTCGCCGATCCAGATGGCGGCCGACCTGCCCGAAAATTACGAGACGCGGCTCGATGCCTTTCGGTTCATTCGCGACGTGCCCGCGGACTGGGAAGTGTCGCATACGCTGCAGAGCGTGATCGGCGACTATGTCGTCGTCGCGCGCCAACCGCGCGGTGGCGGCGACTGGTATCTGGGGGCGATTGGCGACGAGGAAGCGCGCAAGGTCTCGCAGCCGCTCGATTTCCTCGCGCCGGGCAAGCGCTATGAGGCACAAATCTATGCCGACGGGCCGGGCGCCGATTATCGCACCAACCCGGGGGCGCTGGCGATTTCGAAGCGTATCGTGACGCGCGGCGACAGCCTCGACCTCGACATGGCGCCGGGCGGCGGGGTGGCGATCCGCTTCCGGCTGCTGAACTAGAGCCAGAGCAAGGGCTGGCGAACGGGGAAGTTGCGCACGACCTCCCCGACGATCGGGTCGGGATTCAGGTCTTGCCAAACATCGAGCCAGTCGCTGCGCTGCTGCGCCAGGCCGCCGAAAAGCAGGCTCGGGTGACGCACGGGAAAGCCGTCCCAATATTCGATATCGCGCGCGAAGGGCCATTTGGCCTTGTCGGCGATATAGGGCGCCATGAAGGCGATCGCGCCGCCGACCGAGCGGCCGTCCTGGGTCTTCCAGTCGATCAGTTCGCCGAACGCCTCGCCGAGCAGCCACGCCGAGGCGGCAAGAACGTCGAGATTGAAGAGTGAATAAGCATAGGACTTGGTGCGCACGAGTTCGAGCGGCTGGCGGCCATCGGGGGTGATCTGGGTCGGGATGATCGTCGTCTTCAGGCGGGTGCGGGCATCGGCGAGCACCTCCTTGCGGCCGAGCAGCGCGGCGAAACTCGCAGTCTGGAGCAACCAGCAGGTGCCGTGATTATTCTTCTCGTCGCGTTCCTCGGTGCCGAAGGGCGAGGTGGTGAGCCAGTTCAGATAGTCAGCGAACCAGCCCTCGACGCCCCTCCGGATCGCCGCATAGCCGGGCGCGTCTTTTCGCGCGAACAGCGCTGCGGCGCGCGCGACCTCGACGATCTGCAGCGTATCGATGACGCCGATCGCGCGGCCGCTGTTCACCCCGATGATCGCCTGCGCGTGGTTGAGGTTCGGGTTCATGCGCGTCGCGGGGTCGACGAGCCACGCGCGAAGGTGGCGCATCGCCGCGTCGGCGAAGCGCGTCTCGCCGGTGAGGTCCCACAGCGCCGCGAGCGCGGGCACCGTGCGGCCGAAAGCGATCAGCGCGTCGCGGTGGCCGTCGAACTTGTCGGGGTTCGACCGCCCGTCGCGGCGGATATAGGCGCCGCCGGGATTGGCGGGGTCGGGCCACCAATAATCGCCCTCGGAATAATAGTCCTGCGGCCCGGCGGGGCTGCGCGGCGCGGGAATGGCGGCGATGGTGCGCGGCGCTGCGGCAAGCAGGGCTGCGGCCTGCGGCAACAGCCGGCGTTGCTCGATGGCACGGATATCGGGCCCGCCGGACTTCGCCCGCGCCCATGCCGCGGGTGCGGCGAGCAGGGCGGCGAGGAGCAGGGCACGGCGCGCGATCATCGGCCGCACCCTAGGGGATGCGATAGCGCAGCAACAGGTCGCCGCTTGCAGCGCGCGGATAGGCGCCGGGCCATGCCGCCTCGGCGCGGACGAGCAGTTCGTCGAGCGTGTCGGCCGGCCAGTTCATTTCCTTGTACGGCCAGTCGGCGGCGCGGCCGCGATAGGCGGCGACATAGTCGGTCGCGCGGCGAAGCGAGCGGCCCTTGCTTCCCTCTGCGCCATAAAGATCGATGCCGAGGCAGGCTGCGCTGTCGGCGACGTCATAGGCGGCGCCAAGCGCATAGAGCGAATAGTGGAAGCTGCGCGTGCGCGTCAGTTCCGCGGGCATGGACCCCGACGCATCGATCTGCCGGTCGATCCGTGCCTTGGGAAAGGCGGCGGCGATGCGCTGCGCGACATCGGGGCGGCGCGCGAACAGCGCGAAGCGGGCGACCTGTGCGTCGTACCAGATGCCATGGTTGTTTTCGGCCTTGCCCTCGGCCTTGCCGTTCGCGCTCTTCAGCATCCAGTCGGTGTAGCGCGAAAACCAGTTTTCAAGCGCGCTCACCTCGGCGGGGGTCAGCGCCCCTGAAGGTGCGATCAGTCCTGCGGCGTCGATCACGCCGATGAAGCTGGCGCCGTCGAGGACGCCTTCGGGACGGCCTTCGGAGACGCCGGGAACCGCCTGCGCATAATTCATGTTGGGGTTCATTGCGGTCGCGGGGTCGAGAAACCAGGCGCGGATCGTTGCGGCGGCGCGCGCCGCATATCGGGCGTCACCGCTGTAATAATAGGCGAGCGCGAGCGTATCCGCTTCGCGCGCCATGCGGGCGAGCGCGGTGCGGTCGAAACGGTTGGTTTCGATCTCGGGATTGGTGTCGCCGTCGCGGCGGACATAGGGTCCTTTGGGATTGGCCGGGTTCGGCCACCAGTAGCGCGCAAGGCTGACATAATCGTGGCGGTCGCCCGACACAGGGATGCTGCGCTTGTCCATCACCGAGACGGGTTTTGTCGCGAGCATCTTGTCGGCGCGCGCAATCAGCGCCTTGTACGCTGATCCGATAGCGGGGTCGCCGGGCAGCTTCGCCTTGATCGCTTCGAGATCGGCGGGACGCAGCGAAAAGGTGCGCCGGCCGCCGAACGCGGCGGCATAGCCTTCGCTGCCCTGACAGGTGGCGCCGGAAGCAGCCGCAGGCGCCGCCGCCGCGGACGGAGATGTCGCGGCGGCGGTACCGAGGGCCAGCGGGAGGAGGGCCCTGTAAAACTGCATTACAGGCGGACCCGGAAGCCGAAGAAATATTGCGTGCCGCCGCGCGACACCTCGGCGATGCTGTCGTATCCGCCCTTGTACATGATGTCGTTGGTGCCCGTGACGTTGAGCGCCTGCAGCTTGACCTGAACATTCTTGGTGAGGTCGTACTGCGCCGACAGGTTGAGATAGGTGCCGCCGCGGATCTCGCGGTTGGTGCCGCCGTTGGGCTTGTAATAGCCAGAGCGGTAGCGAAGGTTGGCGCGCAGCGAGAGACCCCATTTCTCGAACCACACCGATCCGCTCGCGGTCCATTTCGACAGCCCGACAAGGTTCGCCGGATCGACGAAAGCGGCGATCGGCGAGGTGTCCGGATATTCGAAATTGGCGAAGGCGCGGTTGACCGAGCCCTGGACCCCGAAGCCGTCGAGCGGGTCGGGCAGCCAGGTGAAGGCGTGGCTCGCGGTCGCTTCCAGCCCATAGAGGTGGCGCGTTTCGAGATCGTTCGACGGGCCGACCGGGCTGATCGTGAAGGTCTCGGTCGTCGGCGCGCCGCCATCGCGGATCGTCGTCACGGTGATGTCGGTCGGGACCGGTTCGGACCGGCCGATCACCGTGCCCGTCGCCCATTTATAATAGCCGGCGACCGAGACGAGCGTGTCCTTCGACGCGTACAGCTCGAGGCTGGCATCGACGTTCCACGCGCGCAGCGGCTTGAGGCCCGGGTTGCCGGTCGTCGCGTTGAAGATGATGTTGTCGAGCCCCGTACCCGTCGAGGGGTTGAGGTTGATGCCGGCGCCGAAGCTTTCGATGCCCGAGCGCGCGATCGCGCGATAGGCGGCAAGGCGCAGCTTGACCTCCTCGGACAGCTCGAACGCGATGTTCGCGCTCGGCAGGAAATAATTATAGCTGCCCTTCAGCGTGTTGGTTTGCAGCTGGCCGGTCGGATCGACGCTGACCGTATAGCTGTCGCCCGGCGTGTCGATGACGATGCGATAAGGCTGGCGGAACCCGACCGAGGTGATGTCGGTTTTGACCCAGCGCAGGCCGATATTGCCGCTGAACGGAACGCTACCCATGTCCGATGCGAAATTCGCCATCGCATAGGCGGCGTAGATGCGCTCGGTGACGTCGATGTCGCTCGGGTCGCGGCCGTCGGCAGGATAGGGCAGCGCGTCATCGCTGCCGGTGAAGGTGCGGAACAGGCAGTCGTTGTCGAAGGTCGCCCAGCGGGTGACGTTGGTGCCCATGCCCTTCATGTAGGATGTCGTCGTAAAGGGCACGCGGCACTGCTGGTTCGCCTGGGTGATCAGCGCGGTCACCTGCGCAGCGGTGCCCGGAATCGTGTTCAGATCATTGTTGCGGGCATTGTCGTTGGTGCGGTGATGATCGGAGATGCGGCCGCCGACCTTCACGCCGGTGAAGAAGCCGTCGAGTTCGCGGTCGATGTCGAGGCGTGCCGCCCAGATCCGGTCCCGGCGGTCGGTAACGAAGCGGTTGCGGGCATAGACGGCGTTGTTCGCGGTCGCGAGGAACAGATTGTGATCTGTAATGTCGAAATTGTCGAATTCGACGATCGGTACGACGTCGTCCTCGACATAGGTCAGCGTGTAGCCGACGCGACGCGTCGAGCGCATGCGCGTCTGCTTCTGCGTCTCGGTGCGGTGGCTGTTCGAATAAGAGGCGTCGAAGGCGATATTCCAGCGGTCGGGCGACCAGATCAGGCTCAAACCGCCGCCCAGATACTCCTCGTTGCGCTGGCGCGTTTCGAGCTGGTTTTCGAGGTTCGAGTTGCCGCGATAGCTCATCAGCGCGCCCGACGAATAGCCGTTGCTGCCGTTGCCGATGACCAGCGGCTGGACGCCGCGCAGCCCTTCGGTGATCTGCAGGACGTTGCGGTCCTCGAGGCTGGCGCGCTTCGAATATTGGCCGTCGATCGAAATTTCGAAATCGCTCGACGGGCGCCACTGGATCGCGCCGATCAGGCCGTCGCGGACTTCGGAGGTCGTCTGGGTGCGGAAGCTGCGCGACGAATTGGCGAAATAGGCGGGGCCGCGTGTTTCGCCGACGAGCACCGGCGGCGTGCCGACGCTGCGCGGGCCGGTCGCATTGACGCAATTCTGGTTGGCGCCCGCGCCCGTCTGGACCGCGGTCGTGCCAGTGAGCTGGAAGGGATTGTTCGCAGAGGTGTTGCAGAGCTGGAAGGTCGCATTGGCGTTGTAATAGTCCTCGGGCGCGGTCGTGTCCTGCCGCTGATAACCGATCGAGACACCGATATCGCCGATGCCGGTCGAGAACTGATCGGTGTAGGAGAAGTTGGCGCGATAGCCGAGGCCGTCGTGCTGATAGACGTCATTGTCCTGCGGCTGGAAATCGCCGCGCACTTCGAACTGGATGCGGCGCTTGCCATAGTCGAGCGGCTTCATCGAGCGCAGCTCGATCACCCCGCCGACGCCGCCTTCGAGAAAGTCGGCGCGCTGGGTCTTGTAGACGAGCACGCCGTTGACCAGCTCGGACGGAAATTGCTGGAAGGCGACCGAGCGGTCGGGCCCTGCGGTCGACACCTCGCGGCCGTTGAAGGTCGAAAAGCTGAGCGTCGGGCCGAGGCCGCGCACCGACAGCTCGTTGGCATTGCCCTTGAAGCGATCGGCCGAGACGCCGACGATGCGTTCGAGCGTGTCGCCGACCGAATTGTCGGGGGTCGCGCCGATCTCGTCGCTGACCAGACCGTCGACGACGACGTCGGCCTCGCGCTTGAACGCGATCGAGCTGCGCTGGGTGGCGCGGGTGCCGGTGACGAGGATTTCGTCACCGCCGTCGACCGCGGGCGCCCGATCTTCGCTGGCGACATCGGCGGGCGCGTCCTGGGCCCAGGCGGGCACGGCGGCGAAAAGGGCGGCGGATGCGAGCAGTGCGGCGCGGGTCATCAGGACCGGTCGTGACATGATTTCTCTCTCCCTGTGTGCCGGTCTGAGCGCCGACGATTTGCGTCTGATACCGGTGTCATTTCGCAACGGAGTGATTGATACCGGTGTCAATTGGCAGATGTAATACAACTTTGCGAAATGAAGTCAATCGCCGGTTATGGATAGGCCGGTCGAGCCCGCCGTTACGGAAAGCCGTGGCGAAGCGTCAGCGGCGGTGTCGTTTTTGCGCGAGGTCGTACATGGCGGTGCCCGCAAGCAGGTAAGCGCCTGCGCCGTAGAATTGTGTTTCCTGCGCCGAAACGCTGTCGGGGCGGTCGCCGACCTGCTGCACCCAGCCGAGCATGCCGTCGGGCTGGACCGCGCGCCCGAGCGCGCTCCAGCCGCGGATCGCGGCAGGCTCGTAAATCTTCCGGTCGAGCAGGCCGTTGTCGACGCCCCACGCGAAGGCATAGGTGAAGAAAGCGGTTCCGCTCGATTCGGGCGGGGTACTGGCGTCATTGTCGAGCAGAGAAGCGGGCCAATAGCCGTCGGCCTTTTGCAAGGTGACGAGCTTCGCCGCCATCTTCTTGAAAATGCGTTCATAATAGGGGCGCTGCGGATCGTTCTTGTCCAGCACTTGCAGTACACGGACGAGGCCGCCCATCACCCAGCCGTTGCCGCGGCTCCAGAACAGTTTGCGCCCCTTGGCGTCGCGCATGCCGAAGAAGCGGCTATCGCGGAAATAGAGATCTTCCTGCGGGTCGTAGAGATAGTCGGTGGTCGCCTTCCATTCCTGATGGACGAATTCGGCGTAACGCTTGTCCCCCGTGGCGAGGCCGATGCGCAGCATCGTCGGCGGCGCCATGAACAGCGCGTCGCACCAGCACCAGCGCTCGGTGCACAAAGAATAGCCGCCGCCCGGCTGGGTCGGCACGAATTCGAGGCTGTTCGTCCGGCGATTGGTAAAGACATTGTCGAAATAGGCTCGCGCCGGGACGAGCGCCTCGGTGCCGCCGCCGTTGCGCGCCGCCCATTCCCACGCCTGCGCGATCAGCTGGTCGTCGGCGTGATAGGCAAGCTTGCCGAGCTGCCATTTCTGGGCACGGCCGAGCTCGACAACCGGATCGCGATAACGCGCGTCGCGCTCGGCAAACTCGGTGAGCGCGACCCAGAAGGTCGCCTGCTGCCAGTCGCGCGGTTCGCGCACGCTCGGCCGCGCGGCGGGCATCTTGTCCCACGCCTCGCGGTGCGTCAGCTGCCAGTCGGCGACGCGGCGCGTCTCGGCGAGGATCGCGGCGGGCTGCGGCATTACCGCTTCGGCCGGGGCGGCGGCGGGCGCGGCGACGACCATGATGGGCGCGAGGAAGCTCAGGGACATGTCGGATCCTTTGCGGGGGTTAGGGCGATCGAGGAAAGGGTGAGGCGCATCGCCCCGCTCGACGCGAGCGCGAAGGGCGTGGTGACCGAGGTGAGCCGTGCACCGGGCAGGCAGGCGAGCGGGATCGACAGCGTTTGCCAGCCGCGGCCGGCAATGGCGGCGAGGCGCAGGGCGATGTCGAGCCGCGCGGTGCAGCCGGGGCCGCAGCGCAGTTCGAGCATCGCCGGACCCGTGGGCGCCTGATCGACGCGGAGATCGAGCGTCAGCGCGAGGGGGCCGGCGGAGGACAGGTCGGTGGCGCGCGGGTTCGCAACGATCAGCGTTCCGCGCGAGCGTCCCGACCAGACGATCTCGCGCGCATCCTCCTGCGCGTCGCGATCGACGGGGTGGACGGCGATTGCCCCATTGTCGGCGGCGCCGCTGATCGCTTGCGGGCTGTCGTTGGCGCCGTCGATCTGGAGCAGGCGCGTGCCGGTGGCGCGGCCGCGCGCGAAGATCGGCCCTGTGAGCGGCTGCTCGACGATGATGCCGGGGCCTTCGGGCAGCGCACGGGCGGGGCTGCGGTCGGCGAGCCTGAGCCCATAACCGAACGGATAAAGCGGCTTGTA
This sequence comes from uncultured Sphingopyxis sp., assembly GCA_963545025.1. GTDB lineage: Bacteria > Pseudomonadota > Alphaproteobacteria > Sphingomonadales > Sphingomonadaceae > Sphingopyxis. The sequence goes on from CAUUIU010000013.1 coordinate 9,958, forward strand.
ACGCACGTCGCCGACATTGAGCGGCGCGCCCCTCGCGTCGGCGGGCCAGGAGAAGGGCAGCTTGCCCTTGAAGTCGGCCTTGCCGAACAGGATGTCGGCGACCCCGCCGCCTTCGGACCCCGGCAGCCACGCCGCGACAAAAGCGTCGGAGGCGTTGATATGGCGATTAACCCACAGCGGGCGACCCGAGAGGAAAACCGCGACCACCGGAATGCCCGCCGCTTTCAGCCGCTTCATCGTAGCGAGGCTTCCGGCCGTATCGTCGAAATAGAGGTCGGCGCGGTCGCCCTGAAACTCGGCATAGGGTTCTTCGCCGAACACGACGATCGCGGCGTCGGGCTTGGTCGCAGAGCGGCCTTCGACCGAGAGTTCGGCGCTGCCGCCGCGCGACGTCACGGCTTCGCGCACGCCCGCGAAGATCGACGTCGCGCCGGGGAAATGCTCGGGCTTGGTCCCGGTGCCCTGCCAGGTCAGCGTCCAGCCGCCCGATTGCTTGGCGACATTGTCGGCACCGTCGCCCGCGACGAGGATATGCGCTCCGGTCTTGAGCGGCAGCACGCCGCTATTCTTGAGCAGCACCAGCGATTCCTGCACCGCGGCCCGCGCGACCGCGCGATGTTCGGGCGCGCCGAGCAGTTCATACCTGCCGGCATATTCGCGGGTCGACGGCTTGCCGGCGTCGAACAGTCCGGCGCGCAGCTTCACGCGAAGGATGCGGCGCACCGCATCGTCGAGCCGCGCCATCGGCAGCTTGCCCGATTTTGCGGCGGCGAGCGTCGAGGCGTAAAGCCCTTTCCAGCTCGCAGGTCCCATATACATGTCGAGCCCCGCGGCGATCGACGCCGGGCAGTCGGTCGGGCTGCAGCCCGGAACCTTGGCATGGCCGTCCCAGTCGCCGACGACGAGCCCGTCGAAACCCCAGCGCTGCTTGAGCACGCCGGTCAGCAGGCTGGCGTTGCCGTGCATCTTGACGCCATTCCATCCCGAAAAGCTCGCCATCACGCTCTGCACATCGGCGCCGAGCGCGGCGACATAGGCGGGAGCGTGGAGGCGGATCAGGTCGGCCTCGTCGATCTTCGCATCGCCGCGGTCGCGGCCGTCGGCGGTGCCGCCGTCGGCAAGGAAATGCTTGGCGGTGGCGATGATGTGCGGACCCTTGAGCCAGTCCTTGTCGCCGCGCCGCCCCTGCAGCCCGTGGACGAGCGCCGCAGCATAGCTTGTCGCAATCGCCGGATCCTCCCCGAAACTTTCATAGGTGCGGCCCCAGCGATCGTCGCGTGCGACCGCGATCGTAGGGGCGAAGGTCCAGTCGAGCCCGGTCACGCGCATCTCGATCGCGGTAACCTGCCCGATCTTTTCCATCAGCGCGGGATTTCGCGCGGCACCGAGGCCGATATTGTGCGGGAACAGCGTCGCGCCGACGATATTGTTGTGGCCGTGGACGGCGTCCGAACCCCACATCACCGGAATACGCGGCAGCGTGCCGTTCGGGCGCATCGAGGCGTCATAATAGGCGTCGGCCGCCGCGACCCACGCCGATGCGGGGCCGAATTCGTCGCCGCCGGGCGACGAACTGCCGCCGTTGAGGATCGAGCCGAGATGATAGGTGGCGACATCCTCGGGGGTCGTGCTGCCGATATCGCCTTGGACGATCTGGCCGACCTTTTGCTCCAGCGACATCGCGGCGAGCAAAGCATCAATGCGCCGCTCGATCGCGGGATCGGAGGCGGGGGCGGTGATCGACGACCAGCGGTCGGGTTGCGCGACGCCTGCTTCCTGCGCGATGGCGCTACCTGCCGCCAGAGCCATGACCCCCGCCACGGCAAGCCACCCGCTTCGCTTCACCATCCGCTCCCTAGTATGCGGCATCCTGTGATACCGTTCACATATCTCTTTCCCTTTTGGCGCGACCCTGTCAATAAGGTTGTCAGACAACTTTAGAATGGACCAAGGGGACGGGAATGCCGAAGATCGTGTCAGCGCGCGTCATCGTGACGAGCCCGGGGCGCAATTTCACGACGTTGAAGATCGAATGCGACGACGGCACGACCGGCGTCGGCGATGCAACGCTCAACGGCCGCGAACTCGCGGTGGTCAGCTATCTCGCGGATCATGTCGTCCCGTGCCTGATCGGTCGCGACGCGCACCGGATCGAGGATATCTGGCAATATCTCTACAAGGGGGCCGATTGGCGCCGCGGCCCGGTGACGATGGCGGCGATCGCCGCGGTCGACATGGCTTTGTGGGACATCAAGGGCAAGGTCGTGGGCCTGCCGGTCTATCAGCTGCTCGGCGGCGCGTCGCGCGAGGGCTGCATGGTCTATGGCCATGCCAACGGCGAGACGATCGCCGACACGATCGAGGCGGCGCTCGATTATCAGCGCCAGGGTTACAAGGCGATCCGTCTGCAATGCGGCGTGCCGGGGATGGCGTCGACCTATGGCGTCAGCAAGGACCGTTATTTCTACGAACCCGCCGACAATGACCTGCCGACCGAAAATATCTGGTCGACGAGCAAATATTTGCGCGTCGTGCCCGAGATGTTCGCCGCGGCGCGAGAGGCGCTCGGCTGGGACGTCCATCTGCTCCACGACGTTCACCACCGGCTGACCCCGATCGAGGCCGCGCGACTTGGAAAGGATCTCGAGCCTTACCGTCCCTTCTGGATCGAAGACGCGACCCCGGCCGAGGATCAGGAGGCGTTTCGCCTGATCCGCCAGCACACGACCACGCCGCTCGCCGTGGGCGAAATCTTCAGCTCGGTCTGGGACTGCAAGGCGCTGATCGAGAATCGGCTTATCGACTATATCCGCGCGACCGTGCTCCACGCCGGCGGCATCACCCATATGCGCCAGATTGCGTCGCTCGCCGACCTCTACCAGATCCGCACCGGCTGCCACGGCGCGACCGACCTGTCGCCGGTGACGATGGCGGCGGCGCTGCATCTGGGGCTTGCGATCCCCAATTTCGGCATCCAGGAATATATGCGCCATACCCCCGAAACCGACGCCGTCTTCCCGCACGCCTATCGTTTTGAGGGCGGTATGCTCCATCCGGGCGATGCGCCGGGATTGGGCGTCGATATCGACGAAGCCCTTGCCGAAGCCCATCCCTATGAACGCGCCTATCTCCCGGTGAACCGGCTCGAGGACGGGACGATGTGGAGTTGGTGATGCGCGCGTCGCTGCTTGGCCTCGTGCTGCTCGCCGCGCCCACGGCGGCGCAGGATCACAAGCCGTTTCGTCAGGCTACCGCGGACGAGCAGAAGGCGCAGGCGGCGGTGACGATCGCCGACTATCGCTATGACGACCTGCTGTGGGAGAACGACCGCATCGCGTTTCGCATCTATGGCCGCGCGCTCGAAAAGGCCGAACCGCCCTCCTCATCGGGGATCGATGCGTGGGGCAAGCGCGTGCGCTGGCCCTATATGGACCGGCAGCTCAGGACTGGGGACCAGCATGCCGACCATGGCGAGGGGCTCGATTTCTATAACGTCGGGACGGGGCGCGGCGTCGGCGGGCTGGGCATCTGGCACGACAACAAGCTGTGGACCTCGCGGAACTATGTGCGCCCCGAAATTCTGAGCGCCGGGCCTGTCGCTGCCGATTTTCGGGTCGATTACGAGCCTTGGCCGGTCGATACGTTGCGTACGGTGCGCGAGACGCGGCGCTTTACGCTGACCGCCGGAACGAATTTCACGCGGATGATCTCGACCATCGTGTCGAACAGCGATGCCGAACTGGTTGTCGGCATCGGCATTTCCAAACGGCCGATCAACGGCGGCCAGTTGGGCGAGGTCAGAAAGGACGGCACGACGGCGCGGCTAACCTGGTGGGGGCCCGCCGACGGCGACAAGGGCCGCATGGGCGCTGCGATCATCGTCGATCCGGCGTCCTTTGTGGGCTTTGCCGAAGATGCCGACAATTATCTGATTCTCGTCCGGATTCGACCCGGAGAACCCTTCGTCTATTACAGCGGCGCGGCCTGGGATCGCGGCAGCGATTTTGCGACGAAGGGCGCGTGGCAGGCGTATGTCGATGCCCAGCGGCCTGGTTTCGGGACCTAGTCAGCAGGGCGGCGCGATGATAGGCACCGGCGCATGGCAGTAACCAAGGCGGCGTCGCTGGCGGACGATCTGGTCCAGCGTTTCGAGGAGCGGATCGAAACGGGCGATATGCCGTCCGGATCGCGCTTCCCCACCGAAAAGACGATCACCGAGGATTTCGGCGTCAGCCGCACCGTGGTCCGCGAAGCCTATTCGCGGCTCGCCGCGCGCGGCCTGCTCGTGTCGCGGCGCGGGTCGGGGGCCTATGTCCCCGACGGCGCGCAATATCGCGCCTTCCAGGTCACCGCCGAGGAAATCGGCGAGATCGACGATGTGCTGAAGCTGCTCGAAATGCGTATGGGGTTCGAGGCCGAGATGGCGGACCTTGCCGCGCGGCGGCGCACCGATGCCGACCTTGCCGAACTGCGCCGCACACTCACGGCGATGGAGGACAGCAGCGACGTCGATGCGTCGGTCACCGCCGATGCGGCCTTTCACGCCGCGATCGCCCGCGCGACCGGCAACCCCTATTTCCTGCGCTTCACCCAGTTTTTGGGAGTGCGGCTGGTTCCGTCGCGGCGCTTGTATCTGCAAGGCGACGATCCTGTGCGGCACCAGCGCTACGCGCATCGGATCAATCGCGATCACCGCGCAATCTATGCCGCGATTGAAGCCGGCGACCCCGTCGCCGCGCGCCGCGCGGCGCGGCGCCACATCGAAAAGTCGATTGCGCGCTATCATGGCGTGAAAACGGCGGGCGAACAGGAGGCCGCGACGCGTTGACAGGGGTATTTCCGAACCCATCGGCTGGCCCTTATTGGAACAATCGGGCGGCTGCGTAGCCCCAAAAGGCGCGTATCATACCGTGACCCAACTTGATTTCGACTCGTGATGCTCTATTCCGGGCCGGTGCAAGGCGACCCCGACAATTACATCAGTCTGCTTTCGGCCGCGCAAATCGAAACGTTGCGGCACGTCTACGAGCACAAAAATTCCAAGCAGATCGCCCGGCTGATGAACGTATCACCGCACACGGTGGACGAACGCGTTCGGCGAGCTCTAAAAAAACTTAACGTTTCCAACAGGATAGAAGCGGCCCGTATCTTGGCGGTTAACGGTGTCTTCGATCATGTTACCCCCTATCAATCTTTGACATATCAATTGATCGACCTAGGCGACGATGCCCCCGACGGTGAAGCCGGACCGGGGCGCAGTTCGTTTCGGCGGGTTTTCGATATTGGTTCGCCATTTCCGACCGCGTCCCAGCCGGCCAACCGGCATGGGTTGATGGAAAGGATTATCTGGCCGATTTTGATCGCTTTCGCGACGATCTTGGCTTTCTCCGCCCTCTATTCGATCCTTGTCGGACTTGGCCGGGTCATGACCTGAAAAGTCCGAACCGAATGCTGCGGGGGGGAAACCGGTAGCATTCCTTTTTCAAGGGATAAGAACATGCTGAACGAACGCGTTTCCGCAGCAAAGAAGATCGCTTCCGAACTGCACCAGGCCGAAGACGCCATCGACGAAGCGATGATCCGTATCGCCCAGCTGGCGGCAACGCTGCCGACCGCGCGCCGCGACACCAACATGTCGGCGATCGTCGGCCAGCAAGCCATGGCGAAGGTCGCGAATGCGCTTGCCGCCGCAGGCGAAGTTCGCCAGCTTCTGACCGACGCGCACCTCGCGCTGACCGTCACGCAAAAGGAAGTGGGCCTGGGTACGCGTATGTTCGGTGCCGGCGTCAAGCCGCCCGCAAGCGCGACGCTGGTCGAAGAAGGCAGCAACGATCGCGAAGCCGCGACCCTGTCGCTGGCCAAGGCATCGTAACCAGCAAGGGTGGACGAGCCACATATGTGGACCGTGGCGACATATTATGGCGTTTTGCTCCTCACAGTGGCCGTCGCGATTCTCCGCGGCGGCTCGCTGGAGCGATGGGCCGCCTATACGGCATTGGTCGCCTCGGTCCTCACCACATTGATCGTACCCAGTCCGAAATGGACCGACATTGAATATAATATCTTCGCTATCGACATTTTGGCGTTGATCAGTTTCTGGATCATCGCCCTGAAAACACAGCGTTTCTGGCCCTACTGGATCACCGGTTGGCAATTGATCGCGATTTTCGGGCACGTCCAGAAGCTGATGTTTTCGGAGATATTGGAGCGCCCTTACGCGCTGCTTTCAATGTATATTTCCTACCCGATCCTCTTTGTCATTTTATACGCATCGGGTTCGGCCAGACGGAGGGGTGATGTTGCGGCGTAGCGCAAGCTGCGGCCGAGGGGTCACATCGCATGCAGCAATTTTCGAATGTTGAAATTGCCGAAATAAGGTCGCGTATCGATCAAATCCATGACCTGCTGGCGAGCCGCGGCGACGCGGGGCTGGCGATGGACGAGATCGGCCTTGCGCCCGAGGAGGATGCGCCGCGCGCGGTGCTGGCAAACCAGCTCGCGTTCAGCATCCAGATCCGGCGCATGCGCAAAAATCATTTCGGCGGCGGCCAGATGTCGGGCGCCACCTGGGACATGATGCTCGACCTGATGCTCGCCGAATCGCACGGCCGCACATTGAGCGCTAGCGATCTCGCCACCGGCGCGGGCGTTCCGCTGTCGTCGGGGCTGCGCATGATCGCGTCGCTCGAAGCGATGGGGCTGGCCAGCCGCAATATCGACGAACGCGATCGCCGCCGCTCGATCGTCCGCCTGACCGAGGCCGGGACCGAGCAGATGGCCAGCTATTTCGAAAAGATCGGCGCCGCGCTGCGCAACAGCCGCAACCTCGCCGCCTGATCTCCCCGGCCGGGTGTGGCGGATGGTCGCCCGCCGCATCCGGCCCCGGGTTGACCGACCCTATTCGGTCATGTCGCGCATCATGCGATCGACCTTCGCCATCGCATCGCGCTTGATCTGGCACACCCGCGCCGCGCTGACGTCGAGTGTCAGGCCGATTTCCTGCAGGTTGAGCTCTTCGAAGAAATAGAGCTGGAGCACGAGCTGCTCGCGCTCGGACAGGCGTTCGATACATTGCCGCAGCGCGCCGAGCACATCGTCGCGCTCGCACAGATCGTCTGCCCCGAGCCGCTCGTCGGCGAGCAGGAAGGCGCCGCCGTCCATTAGCTCGTCGAGCGAGGTCGAACGGCCGTGCGTGGCGTTGCGTTCGAGCGCGAAATAATCCTCCGCACTCATGTCCATCGCCTCGGCCATTTCACTGGCGGTCGGTGTGCGCATTAACTGCTGTTCAAGCGTCTTGCGGGCCGCCTGCATCCGCCGCGCCGCGATCATCGCCGAGCGACCGACATCGGCCTCGCGGCGCAGCTGGTCGATCATCGCCCCGCGGATGCGCGTCGTCGCATAGGTCGAAAAGGCGAAGCCGCGCTCCTCATATTGATGGCTCGCCTCGATCAGCGCGATCAACCCGACCTGGATCAGGTCGTCGAGATCGCTCGTCCGCGACACTTTCGAGAACACCTGCCAGGCGATCTTGCGCACCAGCGGCGCATATTCCTGCACCAGCGTCTCGGCGCTGCCGCCATAGCCATGCGGGCGCGCCGTGCGGGCGAATTGCTCGACCGGCTCAACTTTCATGCGGTTGGTCCTTCATCTGGGCGTCCTCGTCATGCGCGAGGCGCGGCACCTCGCCACCGATGGTGGCGACGATTTCGGTCTGCTTGTTCGCGGGAATCTCGAGGTAGGAGATGACAGCGACGTCGGGGAAGGTCGCGCGCACCAGCCGCGACAAGGCCGAACGGCAGATGGGTGAGGCGACGAGCGCGAAACTGCGCGTCGACAGCAGCAGCGGTTCGACCGCATGACCGACCTGATCGATGATCTTCATCGCCATGCCATGTTCGAACGGCCATTCGGCACCCGGATTGGCGCGCACCGACTGGTTGAGCAGCATCTCGATCTCGGGGCTGAAGGTGACGACGGGTAGCGGCATGCGGCTCGGCACGATCGTCTGGATGATCAGCGCGCCGATACGCTGACGTACCGCCTCGACCAGGTCGATATCCGAAAGCTGTTGTCCCGCGAGCGTGACCATGGCCTCGGCGATCTTGCGGAAATCGCGCAGCGGCACGCGCTCGACGAGCAATTCCTTGCACAGGCTGGCGACGCGCGGCAGCGAATAGCCCTGCGGGCTGAGATTCTGCGCGAGCTGCGGATAATGGGCCTTCAGATGTTCGAGCAACGCCTGCGCATCGTCGAGCCCGAACAGTTCGGCGGCCGATCCGACGATGCTGTTGTTGAGGTGCGTTGCGACGACGGTTGCCGGATCGACGACGGTATAGCCCGCGGCGATCGCGTCATTCTGCGACGCCTTGGGAATCCACAGCGCGTCGAGCCCGAAGGTCGGGTCTTTGCAGGGACGGCCGGTGACCTTGGTGATCAGGTCGCCCGAATCGAGGGCGAGCATCTCGTTGGGGAACACTTCGTCCTCGCCGACGATCACCCCGGCGACCGAGATGCGATAGACGTTGCCGGGCAACGACAGATCGTCGCTGACCTTCACCGCCGGAACGACGAAGCCGAGTTCCTTCGACAATTGTTTGCGGATGCCGGTGATGCGGCCCATCAGCGGCGCCCCCTTGCGCTCGTCGACAAGGCTGACCAGCGCATAGCCGATTTCGAGCTGACACGAACTCGATTCGTTGACGTCGGCCCAATCGATATGATGCGGGTCGGGCGCCGGTGCGGCGGGCGGAGGCAGGGCTTCGGCCTCCGCCGCCGAGCGCTTCATCTGCCAGCCGATCGCGAATGACAGCGCGGCGGCGGGCAGGATCAGCATCTGCGGCATCGCCGGCACGAGGCCGAGAACGAACAATATGCCGCCGACCGCCATCCAGATGGGGGGCGAGGCGAACTGGCTGCTGATCTGGTCCGAAAGGTTGAGCGGTGAGGTGACGCGGGTGACGATCGACGCGGCGGCGATCGACAGCAGCAGCGCGGGGATCTGGGCGACGAGCGCGTCGCCGATCGCCAGCGTGACATAAGTGCTGCCGGCCTCGGAGAAGCTGAGGCCATGGCTGAAGATGCCGAGGATCAACCCGCCGACGATGTTGACGAACAGGATGAGCAGGCCAGCGACCGCGTCGCCCTTTACGAATTTCGAGGCACCGTCCATCGAGCCGTAGAAATCGGCCTCGGTCGCCACTTCCTGGCGCCGTGCCTTGGCTTCGTCGGGGGTCATCAGGCCGGCGTTGAGGTCGGCGTCGATCGCCATCTGTTTGCCGGGCAAGGCGTCGAGCGTGAAGCGCGCCGACACTTCGGACACGCGCCCCGCGCCCTTGGTGATGACCACCAGGTTGATGATCATCAACACGACGAACACGAACAGGCCGACGACATAATCGCCGCCGATCAGCACCTGGCCGAACGCTTCGATGACATGGCCTGCCGATGCGGTGCCCTCATGCCCGTGGACGAGCACGACGCGCGTCGAGGCGACGTTGAGCGCAAGGCGGAACAATGTCGCGAGCAGCAGCACGGTCGGGAAGGATGAGAAATCGAGCGGTTTCGCCGCCGACAGCGCGACCATCAGGATCGCGAGGCTGAACATGATGTTGAGAACAAAACTGATGTCGAGCAGCAGTGGCGATACCGGGATCACCATCAGCCCGACGAGGATCAGCATCGCGGCAGGAAGCGCCGCGCCGCTCGCCATGCGCATCATATTGCGCGCGTTGAAGCCGGCGGTCATGCCGCGCCTCCCGACAGCGAGGCGAGCCGCCCATATGCAACGGCGGCCAAGCTCATCGATAATTTGCGCGGCCTCGGTTGGATATCCCTCATCGGCAGCGGGGGGGGGGCGGCGGCCCGG
>CAUUIU010000014.1:0-19804 GCA_963545025.1 uncultured Sphingopyxis sp.
ATCGCTCAGTGTCTCGTGGGCTCGGAGATGTGTATAAGAGACAGACCCAGAAGAAGGCCGACACCGCGACGCCGAAGCCGGTCGCCGACAGGTTCAAATCTTCCTTCATCAGCGGCGCGGCGACGCCGATCGCGCCGCGGTCGACATAGTTGAGCAGCACCGAGAGTGCGATCAGCGCGACCACCCAAGTCAGGCGCGAGGCGCCCACGCGGCTTTCCGTCGATGCTGTCGCCATTGTGTTTCCCCTGCCCGGCACCTGGCTATCACATGGCGAGAAGGGCGTTTAGCGAAAACTGCCGGCGCGCTATGCGGGCCAGCGGGGTGTATCGTGGTCGGGATGCTGGTGGTTGCTTGCCTTGATCGCGCCGACATAGGCGGCCATCGTCTCCTCCGTCGTGCCATCCGCCTTGATCGGCAGGTCCTCGAACAGCGATAGCTGCCCTTCGAGCCCGTACTGGACGCGCGGCGGGAATTGCGAGGGATCGTCGAACGAGCCCGTCGTCAGGTTGATATGCTTGCTCTCGGCATAATCATAGGTAAGCGGCGTCCCGCAGTCGCGGCAGAAGCCGCGTGCCGCCTTGTCCGAGCTGTTGAAGGTCGCGGGGCTGCCACGCGTCCAGTTGATCGCGTCGCGCGGCACGCCGATCAGTGCGATGAAGAAATTGCCCGCGGCCTTCTGGCACATGCGGCAATGGCAGATGTGCGACGTGTCGAGCACTGCGGTGACATGATAGCGCACCGCGCCGCACTGGCAGCCGCCCGAGGCTTTGGTTTCGATACGGTCCATGACGTGCTCCTTCGATCGATCGCAAGCGGCGTCGTCAACTCGCTTTCTGTGGGTGAAATGTCTCGCCGCGCTTCAGCATCGCGACAAGGTCGGCGATCTTCTTTTTGCGCCCGGCGTCGGTCTTGATGTTGCCGAGACGGAAGATCAGCGCGAACCGGTTTTGCGCGGTCAGCTTTTCCAGCATCGCTTTGGCGTTCGGCTCAGCGTCGATCGCCGCCTGCAGGTCGCCCGGTATGTCAGACCCTTTAACGCGATAGGCGCGATCCCAGCGGCCGTCGGCCCTAGCGGCCTCGGCCTGCTTCAGCCCATGTTCGGTCATACGCCCCTCGACGGTCAGGCGCGCGATATTGTCGATGTTGATCTGGCTCCAGACGCTTTTCGGGCCGCGCGGCGTGTAACGCTGGAGGAAGCTTTTTTCGTCGAAGGATTTGCGGATGGCGTCGATCCATCCCCAGCACAACGCCGCATGGATCGCCTGTTCGGTGGTGATCGACGCGAGGCCCGATTTGACCTTGTGGATCTTGATCCACACCTCGCGCTCGGTGGCGTGATGCGCGGCCAGCCAGTTGTAGAAGCCGCCCATGTCCACAAATTCGTGAACCTTGTCGGGATCGACCTTTACTGCCGCCACAGCCCCGCTCCATTGCTACAGCGCATGGTATCGCGCGAGAGAAGCCCTAGCGCCGAATCGCCCATCTACAAATACCGCGGTTGATTTACGTGCCGAACGACCGTTCACACGGCCGAAAGCGGCGCGCCTTGGTTACGCGGCATTCAAGTGCCGGCGTCAATCATGCTCATATTGCTTGAGCGCCGTCGCGCGGTCGTACGCCGTCAATTCGTCGATGCGCCGCTGCTCGACCTTTTCCAGCCAGTTGGGGTCGGCGAGGAGCACGCGGCCGAGCGCGACGAGGTCGAATTCGCCGCGTTCGAACATCGCCACCAGATCCTCGAGCCGGCCGAGCATGGGCGAGGAAATGCCCTCGACGAAATCCTGCATCAGGTCGCGGTCCATGCCGATCGATCCGACGGTGATCACCGGCTTGCCGGTGACTTCCTTGATCCAGCCGCCGAGATTCTTCGGATCGCCCGCATATTCGGGTTCCCAGAAGCGGCGCTGCGACGCGTGGAAAATATCGACCCCGGCGCGGACCATCGGTTCGAGCCAGCGGTGCATCTCGTCGGGGTCGCGCGCCAGTTTCACGTCATAATCATAGGTCTTCCACTGCGAGACGCGCATGATGATCGCGAAATCCTCCCCCACCGCTTCGCGACAGGCGGCGACCACCTCGGCAGCGAAGGTCGCGCGGTCGGCGATGTCGGGGCCGCCGTAGCGATCGCTGCGCAAGTTCGTCCGGTCCCAGAAGAATTGATCGAAAATATAGCCGTGCGCGCCGTGAAGCTCGATCGCGTCGCAGCCGATATGCTTTGCCGCGCGCGCCGATTCGGCGAAGGCGGCGGCAGTGTCGGCGATATCGCGTTCGGTCATCGCGCGGCCGCCCGGTACGTCGGGGCCGGCAAAGCCCGACGGGCTGACCAGCTCGGCATGCGGTGCATCGGGAAAGTTGAAGTCGATGCAGCCGCCGACGTGCCACAATTGGGGGACGAACATGCCGCCTTCGGCATGGACCGCGTCGATCGCGCCCTTCCACGCGGCCAAGGGTTCTTCGCCGGCGAAGATCGGCACCGTGTCGGCGGCGACGGTGTGGTCGATCGCGACGCCCGTGCCCTCGGTGATGATCGTGCCGATCCCCGCGGCGGCGCGGCGGCGGTAATATTCGGCGCCGTCATCGGTCAGCACACCGCCCGGCGCGAAATAGCGCGACATCGGCGCCATGCAGAAGCGGTTCGGCGCCTTCAGCGATTTGCAGGTGAAGGGGGCGTGCAGCGGGGCGAGCAGGGCGGCCAGATCGTCGGACGGTGCGGCGGTCATCAAGCGAGCTTCCTCACGAAGTCGAGCAACGCCGCATTATAGGCGGAGGGGTCCTCGAGCTGGGGCGAATGGCCGGTGTCCATGGTGAGCAAGGTGCCGTGCTTTGCGCAGTTCGCGGCGAAACCGGCGATCGCGGGATCGGCGATCGTATCTTTCGCGCCGCCGATCGACAGGACGGGGAAGGCGAAGGAGGCGAGCAGTTCGCGCTGGTCGAGCGTGGCGAGGCCGGCGAGCGTCTGGCTGGCGCGCGGCCGGTGGCGATGAAGCCGCGTTCGACCCAGCCGATCATCGCCTCGCTCGCGCCTTCGCCCGAGGCGCCTTCGGCCAGCGCGCGGAAAAAGCCGGGACGGTCGGCGGTGATCGCGGCGCCGATGCCGAGAACGTCTTCGGCGGTGCCGCCGTGCGGAAAGCCTTCGGCCTGGGTGTAGCGCGGCGTCGCGCCGCAGGTCAGGATAAGCCCCGCGACGCGCTGGCCCAGCAGATCCGCCGCCGCTACCGCTACCGCGGCGCCGAGCGACCAGCCGTTGAGCGCGATACGTGGCGCGCCGCTACGTTCGACGATTGCCGCGACGTCGCGTGCGATCGCCTCGATCGACAGGTCGGCGAAATCGCGGTCGGAGCGACCGCAGCCGCGGTGATCGATCGTGATCGCGCCATGGCCCTCGGCCAGCAGCGCCTCGACCGCCGAGGCCCAATAGTCGCCGGACATGCCCCAGCCGTGGATCAGCACCACCGGCAGTTTGTCGCCGCGGTGGTGCTCATAATAGACCCGGCCGCCATCGTCGGTGTCGAGATAGGCCATAGAAGCTCCTAGACGGGCGGCGTCAGCGTGACGCCGGGCAGCGGGTTGAAGTGATACATCTTCACCTTGCGGCGCGCGATCTTCCAGACGCCGCCGCGCCGTTCGAAAATGTCGAAATAGCTGGCTGCAACCGTCTGCGCCTGTCCGTCCGACGTCGTGCCGATACAGTCGACGTCGCACACGCCCGTCGCCCGGTCCTCGCCCTCGAAGGTGACAACGAGGTTGGTGGTGTAATGGCTCGACGCGAGCCAGGCGTCCCACAAAATATCCTTGGTGACGTGCTCGATGCCGTCGGTGCCTTCGAAACTGCCAAAGGGCGGGCCGATATCCCAGACCGCGTCGGGCCACCAGATCGCGCCGAAGCGGTCCCAGTCGCGCTTGTCGAAGCCGTGGCAATAATCGCTGACGAGGTCGTGCATCGCAAAGCGGCTTTCGACGCGGTCGAGGCGCTGTTCGATGTCTTCGGTCATTCCGGGCTCCTGCGGATATGGGCTTCAGTCGAGATAGGCGGCGAATTTCTCGCGCGCTGCGGCAAGGCGCGTCGGGACATGATAGCTGGGGAATAGGCCGTCCGAAGGCTGTACGTCGCGGAGGATGTCCTTGGCCACGCCGATCTTGTGGACCTCGGTCGGGCCGTCGACGATGCCCATTTCGGGGACATATTGCCACATGTCCATCAGCGGCGTTTCGTTCGACATGCCGAGCGAGCCGTGGAGATGGAGCGCGCGGTAGACGACGTCCTTGAGCACATCGGGCATCGCCGCCTTGATCGCGCTGATCTCGCGCCGTACCGGCCGCGTGTAGGCCTTGTCGCGGTCGAGCAGCCAAGCGGCATAAAGGACGTGCAGCCGGAATTGCAAGATCTGCGTGTAGCTGTCGGCGATCTTTTCCTGCACCATCTGCTTGTCGGCCAGCCGTTCGCCCTTGGTCGTGCGGCTGACGACGCGTTCAGTCATATAGTCCATCGCCTTGTTCAGCATGCCGACGGTGCGCATCGCGTGATGGATGCGGCCGCCGCCGAGCCGCGACTGGGCGACCTTGAAGCCCTCGCCGACCGGACCGAGCCGGCTTGCCGCAGGCACGCGGCAATTGGTGAAGCGGATATAACCATGCACCCCGCTGCCGATCTCGTCCTTCGGCCCGACCGCGGTGTTGCGCACGATCTCAAGCCCCGGCGTGTCGTGCGGGACGATCAGCATCGTCGACCCCTCGTGCACCGGCACATCGGGATCGGTGATGACCATGACGATCAGGAATTCGGCGATGCAGGCGTGGCTAGCGAACCATTTCTCGCCGTCGATCACCCATTGGTCACCGTCGAGCCGCGCCTGGCAGGTGAACTCGCCGGGGTCGGCGCCGGCCTGCGGCTCGGTCATCGAGTAACAGGAGACGATCTCGCCATCGAGCAAAGGCTGGAGATATTTCGCCTTCTGTTCGGCGGTACCGAAGCGCGCGAGGATTTCGGCGTTGCCCGTGTCGGGCGCCTGCGTCCCGAACACGGTCGGCGCAAAGCGGCTGCGGCCAAGGATTTCATTCATCAGCCCCAATTTGAGCTGGCCGAAGCCCTTGCCGCCGAGGTCGGGACCGAGGTGGCACGCCCACAGGCCGCGCCTTTTGACATCTTCCTTGAGCGGCGCCATGGCGCGCGCGGCGGGCGAGCGCGGGTCGACATGCGCGGCGGGATCGCGGAAGACGAGGTCGAGCGGCTCGATCTCCTCGGCGACGAAGCCGCGCATCCATTCGAGCTGCGCCTCGAATTCGGGGTCGGTGGAAAAATCCCAGGCCATCAGTCGGACGTCCTTTCGCGGCGAACCACGCTCATTGCCCGGCGTACCATGCGCCATCGACCCAGAGTTCGGCGCCCGACACATATTTGGCTTCGTCCGAGGCGAGGTAGAGGCTGGCGTAAGCGATATCCATCGGGTCGCCGACCACGCCCATCGGGATCGACGCCTTGATCGCGGCGTCCTGTTCGGGGGTGATGTCGCCGAGGATCGGGGTCTTGATCTGGCCGGGGAAGATCGTGTTGACCCGGATGCCTTGCTTCGCGAATTCGAGCGCGCCGGCCTTGCCCATGACGCGTACCGCCGCCTTCGAGGCGTGGTAGGAAATGGCGTTCGGGCTGCCGATGAGGCCGTAGAGCGAGCTGATATTGACGATCGCGCCATTGCCCGAGGCGAGCAGGGCGGCGCTTGCCGCCTTCATGCCCAGGAAAACCCCGGTCTGGTTGATCGCGATCATGCGGTCCCAGCCCTGCGCGGTTTCCTCGACGATGCCGCCGGGGTGGAAGATGCCGGCGTTGTTAACCAAAGTCGTCAGCTTGCCGAAGCGGGCGACGGCGTCGGCGACGGCGGCGTCCCAGCTGTCGGTGCTCGTCACGTCAAGGCGGATGAATGCCGCCTTGCCGCCTTCGCTTTCGATGGCGGAAACGACGGCGTTGCCCTTTTCATCCTGGACGTCGCCGATCAGCACCGAGGCGCCTTCGCGGGCATAGAGGATCGCTTGCGCTTCTCCGAGGCCGCTCGCGCCGCCCGAGATCAACGCCGACTTACCGACCAGCCGGCCTGTCATCTGACTCTCCCATCTCGTTCATTATCGTTGGCGAATCTTCATACACACTTACTAGATGAGAACAAGCAAGAATATCTTCAGCGATAAAGTGTCGCGATAATACATAAAAATATCAATAGATTAATATCGATACGAGTGGAAGGTTGGCTGCACGATATAAAATTTGCTTGTCGATAACAAACAAGTGAGGCATGCTTTCCTTGGAGCGTGACTCACGAGAACCGCACAAGCGTGTCCGCGAGCAGACCATACGCCCGTCGATGGGAGAGAAATGATCATGATCGATCGCGTCAAATCCGTGCGCCTGTTCGCCACCGCCGCCATCATCCTATGCCCGGCATCGCTCGCCAGTGCGCAAGAAGCCGCCAGCGAGACCCGGGCGGAATCGTCCGGCGGCCTCGAAGAAATCGTCGTTACCGCGCGCAAGCGCGAAGAAAGCATGCAGGACGTGCCTGCGTCGATCAGCGCGCTGTCGGCGGGTGAGCTCGACCGGCGTTTCGATTCCGACGTGCGGGACTTTGCCGACTCGTCGCCCAACATCGTCATCGACGACACCCAGCAGGGACCAGGCGGCGTTGCCGCCGTCTATATCCGCGGCATCGGCGTCGCCGATGTCGAGAAATCGGTCGATCCCGCCGTCGGTGTGGTGTTCGACGACGTCTATATCGGTCAAAGCTCGGGTAGCCTGTTGAAGGCGATCGACATCGATCGTGTCGAAGTGCTGCGCGGGCCCCAGGGCACATTGTTCGGCCGCAACGCGACCGGCGGTGTCATCAACCTCGCGCGCTCGCGCCCGACCTATGACCTGACCGGCAAGGCGCGGATCACTTATGGCCGCTTCGACAGCTGGAAGATCGAAGGCGTCGCGAGCACCGGGCTGTCCGACAATATCGCGGTCAAGGTCAGCGGCGCGTATGAGAAGTCCGACGGCTATATCTTCAACAGCGTCCAGAACCAGGACGGGCAGCGGTCCGAATTCTATGCCGTCTCCGGCGCGCTGCTGTTCGAGCCGACCGACAATCTCGACATCCAGATCAGCTATGACCACCAGAAGACGAAGCAGGATCCGCCGCAGCTGCTCGCCGTCAACCGGCCGACCGACCTGTTCTGTGCGGCCTATAACCAATGCTCGCCCGCGCCGGGCGTGCCGACGTCGGGCGATCGCTACGTCAGCGTATCCGACGGCCGGCTCGAGAAGAATGCGACCTTCAAGCTCGACATGGCGATCGCCAAGGCGACCTACGACCTGGGGGCCGACATGCAGGTCGATTACATCTTCGGCTGGCTGAAAACCGATGAAGAGATAAATCAGGATTTCGACGCCGGACCGCTGACGCTCTATCACACCGACCGGCCCGCGCGCTGGCGCCAGACGACCAACGAACTGCGCCTGACCAAGGGCGGATCGGGGCCGCTGACCTTTGTCCTTGGCGGCTATCTGTGGGATTCGCGCTACACGATCAATCTCAAAAACTATATCGGCTTCGCCGGGCCGCCGCTCCTCACCAGCGCGCAGGACGTCCGGCAAACCAACAAGTCCTGGGCGATCTACGGCGAAGCCGATTACGAGATCGTCGACCGGCTGACGCTGACGGTCGGCGCGCGCTATACCAAGGACAAGAAGACGAGCCTCGTCAACGACCTGCCGATCTTCTTTTACGGTACGACGGTCGAGGAGAATCCGGTCGGATCGGCGCCCGGTGCGATCGTCATGGCCGACCCGGTCCGCAAGAGCTGGTCGAAGTTTACGCCGCGCGTGTCGGTTCGCTATGAAATCACCGACGAGGCGATGATCTATGCCCTGTGGTCGCGCGGCTATCGCGGCGGCGGCTTCAACGGGCGCCCGTCGACGATCGGCGCGGCGACGATCCCCTATGATCCCGAAACGCTCGACAATTATGAGGCGGGCTTCAAGACCGAGTTCGCCAACGGACGCGTGCGCCTCAACGGCGCGGCGTTCCTGATGAAATACGACGATATGCAGCAGGATCTCGACGTGCCCGCGCCGGGGACGTCGACCGGACGCGAGAATCGCACGATCAATGCGGCTTCGGCGGAACTCAAGGGGTTCGAACTCGACCTGACCGCGCGGGTCGCCGATGGCTTCACGCTCAACGGCAATCTGGGCTATCTCGATGCGAAATATAAGGATTTCGTCGGCGACATCTACAGCACCGGAACGCCGATCGACGCGAGCTTCCTGAAAATCCGTCGCGCGCCGAAATGGACGTGGAGCGTCGGAGGGACATATGAGGCCGATATCGGCAGCAACGCATCGGCGTGGATTTCAGGCGACGTCCATTACATCGGCGGGCACGAGATCACCTTCCTCAACAACCCCAACCTGCGCAACGGTGGCCAATATCTGGTCGACGCGTCGATCAATGCGCGCTTCAACAAGACGACGGTCAGCCTGTTCGGCAAGAATCTGGCGAACGAAAAGGGCTGGACGATCGGCTATGACGTGCAGGGCGTGTGGAGCTATGCCGCGCCGCGACCGCGGCGGTCGTGGGGCGTCGCTCTGACGCAGGCCTTCTGAGCCGAGCCCGGAATGGCGCAGACGTCGAAGCCTGAAGCGCGCAGATGGGTGGTCACCGGGGCATCGCGAGGCCTGGGTCTCGCGATCGCCCGGCTGGCCGCCAGCAAAGGTGACAAGGTTGCCCTTGTCGCGCGGAGCGAAGATATCGATGCGCAGGCGCAGGCGATCGGCGCGAACGCGATCGGCCTTGTGGCCGACGTGACCGATCCGGCGTCGGTTACCGGCGCCTGTGCGCAGGTCGTGGAGCGCTGGGGGGGCATCGATGTCCTCATCAACAATGCCGGGCTCCATCGCGGCGGGTTGATCGGCTCGCTGGCGCAGGAGGACTGGCAGGCGGTGCTCGACACCAATCTGTCCGGCCCGCTCAACTTCGTGCGTGCGGCCTTGCCTTATCTGGGCGAGGGAGGAGCGATCGTGAATATCGGCGCGATCGTCGGTCTGCGCGGCTTTTCCGGCGATGCGGCCTATGGCGCGTCAAAGGCCGGGCTCGCGGGGCTGACCCAAGTCCTGGCGGTCGAGCTGGCGCGTCGCGGTATCCGCGTCAATCTGGTCATTCCGGGCATGACGTCGACTGAAATGACCGCGGGGATATCGGCGCGCGCGAAGGCCAAGCTGGTGGCGGCCATTCCGCTCGGCCGCGAAGGCACCGCCGAGGAACTGGCCGATGTCGTCTGGTGGGTGGCCGGATCGCCTTACATGACCGGATCGATCATCTCCAACGACGGCGGCCTGCTGTGCAGATTGTGAGGGATCCGGCCGAGCGGTTCGCCCGCTGGCTGGAAGGTGAGGCGGGAATTGCCGGGGCACGAATCGTCCGCCCGCTGACCGGCGGCAACGCCAATGTCACGAGCCTTGTCGAAACAGCGAATGGCACGATGGTGCTGCGGCATCCGCCCGCTGACACCGTGTCCGATTTGGCCGGCGCCGGCATCGCGCGCGAGTTCCGCTTTGTTTCGGCGATTGCGGGCAGAGCGCCGGTCGCCGAACCGATATTGTTCTGCGACGATCCGGACGTACTGGACGTCCCCTTTTCGCTGAACGGCTTCGTACGCGGCGCGGCGATTACCGACACGCTGCCGGAGGCCTATCCGGATGACGTCGCAACGCGTGATGCGATCGGCCATGCTCTGATCGATGCGCTGGCCAGCGTCCATACGATCGTGCCGATTCCCGCAGGGCTGGGCGATGCCGACAAGGCGCGAAACTTCGTCGGACGACAGATCGAGCGATGGCGCGCAGTGCGATCCGCCCACGCGGTCCGCGACTTGCCGCTGATCGAAACGCTTGGTGCCTGGCTCGCCGATAAAGCACCGGCGCCCGAAGCGGTGCGGATCGTTCACTGCGATTATCACCTCGACAATGTGCTGATGGATCCGGATGTACCGCAGGTCAAAGCGATCCTCGATTGGGAGATGGCGACGCTGGCCGACCCGCTTGTAGATGTGGGACTGGTCACCGCGATGTGGAACCGCGACGAAAGCCTGCCGCTTGGCTTTGCCTTCGTCCAGCGCGTGTCGAATGTCCCCGGCGTGATCGGGGGTGCCGATCTGGCGCGGCGCTGGGCGCATGCGACAGGGCTATCGATCAACCATCTTGGATATTTCCAAGCTTTCGCGCTGTGGCGTCTCGCCGCTATTGTCGAGGGTGCCTATGTCCTCTTCCGCGAAGGTCAGGTCGACGGGCCGTACGAGCGCGGTCTTGAGCATGACGTGCCCGCGTTGCTCGATGCCGCGCAACGAATCGCGCAGGGCGAAGGGATGGCGTGATGGATGCGACGATGATGCACGAGCCGCTGGGCACCCAGGCGATTTTCGCGCATGGCGAACGCATCCATGCCACCAGCCGCATCGGCCTGTTCGATGGCGAGCAGATGACGTGGCGCAGCTATTCCGAGACCGCTGAACGCGCGCGCAGGCTTGCCACGGCGCTGCAGGTGGCGGGCGTGGGAGCGAACACGCGCGTCGCGACGCTCAGCTGGAATGATTTTGCGCATTTTGAGGCCTATCTGGCCGTGCCGGCGATGGGCGCGGTGCTGCACACGCTCAACCTGCGGCTCCATCCCGACCAGATCCGCTTCATCATCGCCGATGCCGAAGATGCGCTGCTGATCGCCGATGGTCCGCTGCTCGCGGGACTGCTGCCGCAGGTCAATTCGCTCGACGCGCTGGGGCATATCATTGTCACTGGCGACACCGCGGGACTTGCCGGGTTGGAAAAGCCTTGGACGCGCTATGAGGACTTTATCGCCGGCCATGCGCCAGTCGCAGAATTTCCAGTGCCCGACGAAATGGCCGCGGCGGCGACCTGCTACACCTCCGGCACGACGGGCAATCCCAAGGGCGTCGTCTATTCACATCGCACGATCTTCCTGCACAGTATGGCGTCGATGGCGGCGAACGCCTTTGCCCTGAGCGATCGCGACACGATCCTGCTGATGCCGCCGATGTTCCATGCCAATGCCTGGGGGCTCCCCTATTCGGGCTGGCTTGCGGGCGCCGATTTCGTTCTGCCTGGGCCGCACCTCCAGCCCGAAGCGATCCGTCGGATGATCCGCGCCACCGCGCCGACCTTTACCGCCACCGTGCCGACGATCCTCAACGACCTGTTGCGCGCCGACGCCGCTGACCCGGTCGACATGACAAGTTTTCGCGTGATCGTCGCGGGCGGGTCGGCGGTGTCGGAGAGGCTGATCGCCGAGGTCGAGCGCCGCTGGGCCGTGCCGCTGATCCAAGGGTGGGGGATGACCGAGACGAGCCCTTTGTGCGTGCTGTCGCATCCGGCCGCCGACACCGCAGACGACGAGGCGCGTCGTTTGCGCGCGAAAAGCGGGCGCCCGGTCGCCGGCGTCAGCGTGCGGCTGGTCGATGACGACGGCAGGCCGGTGGCCGAGGATGGCAAGAGCGTCGGGCGGTTGCAGCTGCGCGGGGCGTGGATTGCCCGCGGCTATCACGGCGGCGTCGGCGCCAACGTGCTGACCGATGACGGCTGGCTCGATACCGGCGATGCCGGCACGATCGATCAACGCGGCTATGTCCAGGTTACCGATCGGATGAAGGATCTGATCAAGTCGGGCGGCGAATGGATTCCGTCGGCCGAGCTGGAGAACCATGTTGCAAGCCTTCCCGGGGTCGATCTTGCCGCTGTGATCGGGATTGCCGATCCCCGTTGGGAAGAGCGACCGCTCGCGGTTGTCACCACGGCCGACGGTGCGCCTCCCGATTTTGCGGGTTTGCGCGGCGCCCTGGAAGGCCGGGTCGCGCGCTTCTGGATACCCGAATATTGGGCGCACGCCGACACTCTGCCGTTGACCAGCGTCGGCAAGATTGACAAGCAAGCGCTTCGCGAGGCCGTCGCGACGGGCAAAACGGCTTTTGAAAGGATTGATGAATCTTCATGAACGCACCGTCGTCGATGAAGGGCAAGGCCTCGCTGCGCGAGGTGACAGAGGTCCATCCGGCTCCCGCCAAGGTCCGCGCCAAGCCGCGCGCCGTTCGCCGCACGCAGGCCGAACGCACCGCGTTGTCCGACGCCCGTATGTTCGACGCGGCGATGCAGTTGATCGTCGAACAGGGGACACACGCGACGACGTTGAAGGAGGTCGGTGAGCGGGCCGGCTATTCGCGCGGGCTCGCATCGAGCCGCTTCGGATCGAAGGATGCGCTGTTCGGCCAGCTTGTGCTGCATTTCAACACAAGCTGGACGCGCGAGCTGGCCAACAAGGTCGGCACCCGCGGCGGCGCGCAGGCCTGTCTTGCCGCCTTGCGCGCGGTCGAAGGATTTCTGGCGAGCCATTCGGGCTATATGCAGGCGATGTATATATTGTGGTTTGAATCGATCAGTTCGCACAATGACGTGCGCGACCACCTCGCCGCTTACCACGAAATTTATCGCGCCGACGTCGCGCATTGGGTCGAAGAGGGTATCGCCAGCGGCGAGATAGACGCGTCGGTCGATGCCGAATGCTATGCCTTCGGCTTTTGCAGCTTCATCTTCGGGACCATCTATCAATGGCTCGTCGCCCCCGACAATGTCGATCTGCCAAAGCAGTTCGAAGCCTATCGGCGATCGACCGCGAAGGCCTTTGGCATCGCTTACTGATTCTTTCGGTTAGGCCTGTTTAAAATCATTAAATACAATAACTTGTGCGGGGCCATTTGCGCTTGATTTTACATTTGCTAGACGCTAACAAATAAATTCATAAAATGCCGGCGCGGATGCCGGAGATGTGGGAGAGCAGGCTTGGCAAAGGCTGTCGATCCGCTGCCGTGGCGGAGCGTGTTGGCCCATTCGGCCGATGTGGCAGCGCCAAAGCGTGCCCGCCAATGCGCCCCCAATCGCCCGGTCGCCGGGATATCTGTCGGATGAACCGCGCGGATCGCATCGACGGCAGTTTGATGCGGCCTGTGCTCGAAGGCGTGCGGGTCGTCGAACTCGCGGGTATCGGTCCGGCTCCCTTTTGCGGCATGATGCTTGCCGATCATGGCGCCGAGGTGATCCGCATCGACCGGCCTGGCGGCAGCGACCCGCTGTCGCAGGATCAGAGGCGCGATGTCCTGCTCCGTTCGCGGCGATCGATCACGCTCGACCTGAAAAGGCCCGAGGCGGTCGAGATCGTCGCCCGGCTCGTCGACACCGCCGACGGCCTGATCGAGGGGTTCCGGCCCGGAGTGGCCGAGCGGCTAGGGCTAGGCCCCGACGTCTTGATGAAGCGCAACCCGGCGCTGGTCTATGGACGGATGACCGGCTGGGGGCAGGACGGTCCGCTCGCCGACAAGGCGGGGCACGATCTCAATTATATTTCGATCAGCGGCTGTCTTGCCGCGCTTGGCGCTGAAGGCCAGCCGCCGATTCCGCCGCTCAACCTGATCGGCGATTATGGCGGCGGCGGGATGATGCTGGCGTTCGGATTTGTGTCGGCGCTGCTCGCGGCGCGGCAGAGCGGCGCGGGGCGCGTAATCGATTGCAGCATGGCCGACGGCGCAGCGGCCTTGATGGCGGGCATGTGGTCGCTGCGTCACAATGGAATGTGGGACCGGGGACGAGGCCAGAATCTGCTAGACGGCGGCGCCCCCTTTTATGCGTGTTACACTTGCGCCGACGGCCGATTCATTGCGATCGGCGCGATCGAGGCGCAATTTTATGCGCGGCTCGTCGACGCGCTGGGCCTCGATGGCGACCCGCTTTTCGCCGCGCAGCATGATCAGTCGCAATGGCCCGCGATGAAGGCGCGTTTGGCCGAGATATTCGCCGACGAACCGCGTGCGACCTGGACCGGGCGGCTGCAACAGTGCGACTGCTGTTATAGCGAAGTGCTGACGATGGACGACGCGCCGGCGCACGAACACAGCCGGACGCGGGGCAGTTACGTCGAGGCCGGCGGCTGGATGCAGCCGCGCCCCGCGCCGCGGTTCGCGGACACCGATGTCGTGGCGCCCAGAATGTGGCGGCGCGATTCCGATCGCGCGGCGATCCTTGCCGAGATCGGCGCGGTGGACCCCGATCGCGTGGCGGCGGGCTGAGAGATTTGGAAGAACAGGGCGAGCGCTGGACAAGGCGCCGCCGGATTTGTGGAGAGTGAGACAGATGACCGAGAACAACAATTCTAGCGGACCCGCTGTGGACTTTGACGCGATCGTCATCGGGGCCGGTTTTGCGGGCCTCGCGCTGATCCATTATCTGCGCGAACTGGGCCTCAGCGTCCGCGTGTTCGACCGGGCGTCGGATATCGGCGGAACCTGGACGTGGAACCGCTATCCGGGCGCCGCGACCGACAGCGAGAGCTATTATTACTGCCTGACCTTTTCGCCCGAACTCCTGCAGGAATGGTCGTGGACGAAACGCTATCCCGGCCGCGAGGAAACCCAGAATTACATGCGCTTCGTCGCCGACAAGTGCGACATGTGGCCGCATATCCAGCTCGATACAGAGATTGTCGAAGCACAATATCTGGAGGAGCGCGGCCGCTGGCAGGTGGCGACGGGCGACGGCGACGTCTTTACCAGCAAATATTTCATCAGCGGCATGGGCATGATCTCTGAGCCGATGATCCCGAAGATCCCGGGCATGGATCGTTTCCAGGGCCCCATCTTCCACTCCTCGCGCTGGCCGCATGAAGGGCTGGACTATGCCGGCAAAAAGGTCGGCATCATCGGCGCCGGCGCGACGACCGTGCAGATGCTGCCCGTCGTCGCCGAGACTGCGGGCAGCGTGACGGTGTTCCAGCGCACACCCAATTATGTCCTGCCCGCGATGCAGAAAGAGATGACCCCTGCTTGGGAGAAGGAGATCAAGGACAATTACCCCGCGATCGTCGCCAAGTGCCGCAACCATGTCTTCGGCATGGCCTTCGACAGCCCAGTCGGGCGCAACGTGATGGATACGCCGCCCGAGGAACAGCAGCGCATCTTTGAGGAGAATTGGACCGGTAGCTTCCGTTGGGTTTTCGAGACGTTCGACGACCTGCTCGCCAGCCCCGAGGCCAACCGGATCGCGGGCGACTTCATCGCTGCCAAGATGCGGGAGCGCGTCAACGACCCCATGCTCGCCGACCTGCTGACGCCAAGCTTCGATGACTATCCGCTGTTCGCCAAACGCCCGCCGCTCGACCACGGTTATTTCGAAGCCTTCAACCGCGACAATGTGAAGCTGGTCGACATCAAGAAGCAGGAGCCGCTCGTCGAGATCACCGAAAACGGCATACGCACGACACGCGCCGACTATGAATTCGACATCATCGTGCTGGCGACCGGCTTCAAAGCCTATACCGGCGCGCTCGAGGCCTTTCCGATCCGCGGCAACAGCGGGCAGACGCTGCGCGAAAAATGGCAGGTCCAGTCGGCGTGCATCATGGGGGTCTGCGTCGCGGGCTTCCCCAATATGTTTACGGTCACCGGGCCGCAGGCGCCCTTCGCCAACCTGCCGACGTCGATCGAACAAAATGCGATCTGGATCTCGCGCTGCATCGGAAAGATGGAACGCGAGGGGCTGGATATTTTCGAGCCGCGCGAAGAGGCCGAGCGCGAATGGACTGCCGCTACGGCGAACATCCACGGCCAGACGCTGATGAACGAAGGCGACAAGGTCAATTCGTGGATGATGGGCGCCAACCGCGACGACAAGGGCGCGCGCGTTCTCATCTATTTCGGCGGCGCCAACAATTATTACGATACGCTGGATAAATCAGCCGCCGAAGGCTTTCCTGAGCTCGAGTTCAAAAAGCTGTCCACTTATCAGTGCGTCGACGCGGCCAGTTGAGTTCTGGTGATCAAGGCTGCGGGGCGGTCGGGTCTACACCGGCACGCTGATCTGCTTTCCGCCGAACACGGCCTGCCAGTTCTCGATTTCGGCGAACACGATGTCATCGGTCGCGTGCACCAGTTCGGAGACGCGGCCGTAGTGAAGCTCGGCGTCGGGGCCTCTGCGAGCAACGCGATGCGCGCATGGACCGAACTCAGCTTCTCGGCGGTCACTTCGGAAATGGCGGCGAAGCGTTCGAAGTCGCCAAAATAGCGAATTCCCGCGATCCCGGCGCCAAAGGTCGGGAAGAGGACGCCCAGCACGGTGAAAATCTTTGACGAATGGTCGACCGCCTCGGGGTCGATCAGCCCCAGGGCCGCCGATATTTATGAAGAAAAGAGCCGCCTGTCATTCCCACTCGATGGTGCCCGGCGGTTTCGATGTATAGTCGTACACCACGCGGTTGATGCCCTGCACTTCGTTGATGATGCGCGTCGCGCAGCGGCTGAGGAAGCTCGCGTCAAAGGGATAGATGTCGGCGGTCATGCCGTCGGTCGAGGTGACTGCGCGCAGTGCGCAAACCTGGTCATAGGTGCGGTAATCGCCCATCACGCCGACCGTGCGAACGGGAAGCAGCACGGCAAAAGCTTGCCAGATATCGTCGTAAAGTCCGGCGTTCCGGATTTCCTCGAGATAGATGGCGTCGGCCTTGCGCAATATGTCGCAGCTTTGCTTCGTCACTTCGCCCGGAATGCGGATCGCGAGACCGGGGCCGGGGAAGGGGTGGCGGCCGACGAAAATATCGGGAAGGCCGAGCTCCTTGCCGAGCAGGCGAACCTCGTCCTTGAACAGTTCGCGCAGCGGCTCGACGAGCGCCATCTTCATGCGTTCTGGAAGCCCGCCGACATTGTGGTGGCTTTTGATCGTGACGCTTGGCCCGCCGGTGAAGCTGACCGACTCAATCACGTCGGGATAGAGTGTGCCCTGCGCGAGGAAATCGGCGCCGCCCAGTTTTTGGGCTTCTTCGTCGAACACGTCGATGAAGGTCTTGCCGATGAACTTGCGCTTGGCTTCGGGATCGGAGACGCCGGCCAGCCCCGCCATGAAGCGCTCCTCGGCGTCGACGACGACCAGCGGGATATTATAATGGTCGCGGAACAGGCGCTCGACCTGCTCGCGTTCGTTGAGGCGCAGCAGCCCATGATCGACGAAAACACAGGTCAGCTGATGGCCGATAGCTTCGTGAAGCAGCACCGCGGCGACCGCGCTGTCGACGCCGCCCGACAGGCCGCAGAGCACGCGCTGGTCGCCGACCTGGGCACGGATGTCGGCGATCTTGGTGGTGCGGAATTCGGCCATCGTCCAGTCGCCGGCGAGCCCGCAGATGGTGTGAACGAAATTCGACAAGAGCTTCGCTCCGTCGGGGGTATGGACCACCTCGGGATGGAACATCGTCGTGTAATAGCGCTTCGCCTCGTTGACGCAGATCGCGAACGGCGCGTTGGGCGACGTGCCGATAATCTCGAAACCTTCGGGCGCCTCGGTGACGCGGTCGCCGTGGCTCATCCAGACCGGATATCGGCCGCCGACCTCCCAAAAGCCGTCGAACAACGGGCTCGATTTCAGGATTTCGACATCGGCGCGCCCGAACTCGGCCGCATGCCCGCCCTCGACGGTACCGCCAAGCTGGACGGCGAGGGTTTGCTGGCCGTAGCAGATCGCCAGGATCGGCAGGCCGCTGTCGATGATGACCTGCGGCGCGCGGGGGCTGCCTTCATCGGTGACCGAGGCCGGCCCGCCCGAGAAGATCACGCCCTTGGGCTGCATCCGTTCGAACGCTTCGGCGGCGGCGTTGAATGGGACGATCTCGCTATAGACCCCCGCTTCGCGGACGCGGCGGGCGATGAGCTGGGTCACCTGGCTGCCGAAGTCGACGATCAGGATGGATTCGGGCGGAGCGGAAGAGTTGGGAGTCGGCATGGCTGGCCGATAAGGGCGCGCGCCCATGCTGTCCAGCGGTCGATATGGCCCGTTGGTGGAACAGCTATCGCCCCGACACATTGTTGCGACAATTGCGACATAACTGAACGGCGAACAAAGAGCGGTGTCAGGAGGCGTTAAGCCCCGTCATGCCAAAGAAAAAACCAAGATAGAAAAATAAAAAGGCTCTCCCCCAATGAATAGCATTCGTCTTTCCATTTCCGCGCGCGCTGCCCTGCTGGCGGCCGGCGCCTCGTTCGCACTGCCGGCGATGGCGCAAGTGCCGGTCGGCGCGTCGACGACGGTTGCGGTGGCCGAACAGCCGGCAGAGCCGGCGGCGGGTGCGTCCGAAACCGTCGAGGATCCCTACGAAGATTATAGCGAGGACGAGATTGTCGTTACCGCGCCGCGGCTTGCAGGGCAGCTCGACACCGACATCCGCGCCGAGACCGAACTCGATGAAGCCGCGATCGCGAGCTATGGCGTGTCGAACGTGTCCGAGCTGCTCGACGCGCTTGCGCCGCAGACGCGCTCGGGCCGTGGGCGCGGCGGCGGACGGCCGATCATCCTCGTCAACGGACGCCGCATCGGCGGCTTCGGAGAAGTGCGCAACCTGCCTCCCGAGGCGATCGCCAAGGTCGAGGTCTTTCCCGAGGAAGTCGCGCTGCAATATGGCTATTCGGCCGACGAGCGCGTCGTGAACCTCGTGCTCAAGCCCAATTTCCGGCAGGTCGCTGTCGAGGCCGAAGGTGGCATCCCGACGCAGGGCGGACGTTTCCAGAGCGAGATTCAGCCGAGTTTCCTGATGATCGGCGCAAACGGCCGGTTGAACGTCAATGCCGGCTGGGAGCATGCGACGCTGCTGCGCGAAAGCGAGCGCGGCGTCGGGTCGAGCGCGCGCAGCCTGCTGCCCGCGACCGACGAATATCTGATCGACGCGACCATCCAGCGCAGCCTCGACAAGGTGACCGACGCCTCGCTCAACGTGCGGTTCGACCAGACCGACAGCCTGTCGCTGCTCGGCCCAGGCGCCGGCGGCGTCGACGATCCGCTCGAACGCAATAGCCGCAGCCAGAATCTGACGACGACCGCCAGCGTCAACGGCATGCTCGGCGACTGGCGCTGGTCACTGTCGGGCAATTATGCCGACGCCGACCAGCGGACCTTTACCGACCGTTTCGACGGCACGCAGCTATCGGTCGATCGCTTCGACAGCAGCCAGCAGACCTTTGGCGGCAACGCCAATCTGTCGGGCACCGTGACCGAAGGCTGGGCGGGCCCGATCCGCCTGTCGATGACCGGCAGCTATTCGGGACTGCGTTTCGACAGCCGCTCCGAACGCGTGGGCGGGATCACGACGACCGACCTCGCACGCGATCTGCCCAGCGTGTTCGGATCGCTCACCGTCCCGCTGCTCGATCCCGAATATAATGTCGGCAACATCGGCCGCGTATCGCTGACGCTGAGCGGTCAGGTAGCGAACCCGAGCGATTTTGAGTCGCTGAAGAGCTGGGGCGCCAACCTCAACTGGGGCGTCACCGACAATCTGTCGTTGATCGCGAGCTTCAACAACGACGAAGCCGCGCCCAGCGTCACCCAACTCGGCGCCGCGCCGCTCGATACCCCGGGCGTCACCTATTATGATTTCAGCACCGGCCAGACGGTGCTGATCACGACGACCACCGGCGGCAACCCCTTCCTGCTCGCCGAGCAGCGCCGCGACCTCAAGCTGGGGCTCAACTGGTCGCCGCCGATGGTCGAGGGGCTGAATTTCTCGATCAACTACAACCGCAACAAGAGCAACGACACGTCGAACAGCTTTCCGCTGCTGACCCCCGAGATCGAGGCGGCGTTCCCCGGCCGGGTGACACGCGACGCGAACGGCGTGCTGATCGCGCTCGACCAGCGGCCTGTCTCTTATACACATCTCCGAGCCCACGAGACACTGAGCGATCT
>CAUUIU010000015.1:0-19144 GCA_963545025.1 uncultured Sphingopyxis sp.
GATCGCTCAGTGTCTCGTGGGCTCGGAGATGTGTATAAGAGACAGGCTTTGCGTCAAAAGGCGGCCGTGACACTCGCCACGACGGTTGCGCCGGCGATAGAACCGCTGCCGTCGAGACCTTTGCTGAAATTGGGCTGAAGGCGTGCGGCCTCCGCCTTACTGATATCCGTGTCGACGTACGAAAGGTTGAGCGTCAGGTTGCGCCAGCTTGTGTCGACACCGAGCGACCAGTCAAAATAGCGGCCGGTGGGAGCAACGCTTGTGCCATTGGGTCCGAGACCGGGGTTGCCGTCCGAATATCCGATATGCGCTTTCGCCGTCAGCGGCGTCCCGCCGATCGCCAGGGCGCCATCGCCCCAAAGGTAGAGATTATCCTCGCTCTGGCCGCGGCTGTTCGGTGCCGCGGAAACATTAGCCAGCGCATATTGCTTGGGCGCATAAGCGACACCTGCCGTCAGCGTGGCGGGCCCGGTGGTCCCCGTCAGCTTGACATAAGGTTCGGCGAAGTCCGAGTCATCGGCGCCGCCCGGATACATGTACCAGACGAGGCCCACATCGAGCGTCGCATTGTCCGCGATCGACGCCTTGTATCCGCCGATCAGGTCGAGTTCCATATTGGCGCCGCCGAAAGTCCCCCAACCGGCGAGGTTGGACGCCCAGGCGCCGGTATAAAGGCCGCTCTCATGCGTCAACGTAAGGCCGCCCTGGATCGCCATTCCCTTGTCGGATTGCGAGACACCGCGGAAACGATAGTCCGACGCGATCGTTGCCGACCCCGAAATGGTGACGGCCGGTTTGTCTTCTTCCTGCGCCGATGCGGCTACGGGCGACAGGGCTGCCGCCAGAACGGCGACCGAGATGATGCTTTTCATACATTCCTCTTGAAAGCGCCTCGGCCGGGCATGGCGGAGGCTTGCGAGGAGGCCCGACTAGATCAGCGCGGCATTGAAAATCGAGAGCGATAACCGGTCGGCCGCATAGTGTTTTTGCTATGCGGCCGACCGGTTCAATCGCTCGGCGGGGGCGGCTAGGAATCGCGCGCGAACAGTGTCGGCGCGTCGAAGCTGGACGTCGGCAGACGCCTCCAGCGCTCGGAAACCTCGACGGTTTCCCAAAGGCCGGGGCCGATGAAAAGGAGCGCCGTGCCGGCGCTGCCACACATAAAGGCAATCGCGGAGAGGACCATCATCAACGACGTCGCATCGCGCGGCGCCGTGGTGAGCGCCATCTGATGAAGCCGGACGACGACGGCGCAACCCGCCATGAGAAGCGCGAGGCCGCCGGCGCGCAGGCCCAGGTTGGCGGCGAGAGTTTCATGCCATTTCTTCATGTCAGACCTCCAAGGGGAGGCCGTTCAACTACGCATGCGCGCGTAGGAAATCGAGATCGGGAAATGGCGTCGGACGTAGAGATTCCATATGTTCCGACCGCGAGTTGACGGATCAGCGGATCGCGTCCGCGACGAACGCGACGAGCGCCACCATGCTGCACATATAGATAGTCAGCAGCGAAGCGCCCTGAGCGCCAAGCCAGTCGACGATATGGTCGCGCACGCCTGACGGCGCCTCGATGTCATGCCTGTTCATCACCCCGATGTAGAAGAACCGGCCGTTTGAATTCGAGAGCGAGAACAGCCCTCTTTCATAGAGATTGCGTATGTTTGCGGTTCCGGCGGCGGACCGCTCAGCGCGCCGGCTCGCCCCCCTCGACAACGGTGTCGCCGACTCGGAGCCGATAGCCGATGCCGAGTTCGTTGCTGATGATTTGCGGTTGTTGAGGATCGGTTTCAAGTTTCTGGCGCAGGGTGCGGATCAGGACGCGCAGATATTCGACATGATGCTCATGCTCGTTCGGCCAGACCTCGTTCATGATCTGATTGTGGGTGATGACGCGGCCGGGGAAGCGCGCGAGCTGCGCCAGCACGGCATATTCCTTGGGCGTCAGATGCACCTCCCTGCCCGCCTTGGTCACCGTCCGCGCGATCAGGTCCATCGTCACATCGCCAACCGAAAGCGACAGGTTGCCGCCGTCGCGGGTCAGCCGGTTGCGCAGCGCGACGCGCACGCGCGCCAGCAGTTCGTCGGTGTCGAACGGCTTGGTCAGATAGTCGTCGGCGCCGAGGTCGAGCGCCGCGACCTTTTCCTCGGTCGCATCGCGCGCCGAGACGATGATCAGGGTGGTATCGGACTGTTGCTTGAACAGCGGCACCAGTTCGAGCCCGTCGCGGTCGGGGAGCCCGAGATCGAGCAAGGTGATATCGGGGCGCTCCTCGCGCAAGCGCTCGGTCGCCTCGCGCGCATTTTCGGCCTCGACGATCGCATAATCGGCGCGCTCCAGCGCCGCCCGGATCAGGCGGCGGATATGGAGTTCGTCATCGACGACGAGCACCTTGTGACGCACTTTCATGGAATGTCCTTGTCGGTGAGATTGGTGATGATCAGCGCTTCGGGGATGCGGATGGTGAAGGAGGCCCCGTGCGGATCCGGGTTGTTGCCCGCTTCGACCGTCAGCCCCATCGCCTCGGCAAACCCCTTGACGATGGCAAGGCCGAGCCCGGTGCCATGTTTGACGCGGTCGCTTCCCTCCAGCCGCGTGAAGGTTTCGAAGACCCGCTTCTCGTTTCCGGGCGCGATGCCGGGCCCCTGATCGATGACCGAGAGCAGGATGGCGTCGGCCGTCCGACTGGCGCGAACCAGGATCGGCGTGCCGGGATCGGCGTAGCGACCAGCATTGTCGAGCAGATTGATCAGGCAGTGGTGGAGCAGCACCGGATCGACCCGAACGAGCGGGATGTTCGAGGCGATATCGATCTTGACCTCGTGCCCCGCGAGCGATGCGCGCGTATCGTGCGCCGCGCTCGCCGCCGCATCGAACAGCTCGGTCGCCTCGACCTTCATCGGCAGGGCGCCCGCCTCGACGCGCGCCATATCGAGCAGGTTCGAGACGAAGCGGTTGAGGCGCAGCGCCTCGGTCTCGATCGTTTCGGCCATTTCGGGCGAAGGATGCCGCCGCATTTCCTGCGCCGCCGAGAGGATCGTGGTGAGCGGCGTGCGGAGGTCGTGGCTGACCGACGATAGCAAGGCCGAGCGCAGCCGGTCGCGCTCGTCGACCTGCCGGGCCCGAAGCGATGCCTCCTCCAGCTCCATGCGGTCGAGCGCGATCGAGGCCTGATCGAGCAGGCTCATGAGCAGCGGAACCTGGTCCGACCGCACCGGTTCGCGCGCATCGTTGCGCGTCATCCCGAGCACCCCGAGCACGCCGCGCGTCGTGCGCAGCGGGTGGAACAGCCAGTCGGACGCGGTGAGCGTCGACGACCCGCGTCCGGCGGGCTGTTCATTGTCCATCGCCCATTGCGCCGCGGCGCTTTCGATCTGCTCGAGCCGGTCTTCGGGCGGCACGGCGGCACGCAGCATCGGACCGTCGGCGGACGGGAGAAGGAGCACGGTGCGGACGTCGAGCAGGCGCCCGACTTCAGCGCAAATGGCGTGCATCAGCGTGTCTTGATCGGGCGCAGCGGTCAATTGCCGCGAGAAGCTGGCGAGCGCCGCATTCTGGCGCGCGCTCGATTGCGCGAGATCGGCCTGCGCGCGCACGCGCGCGGCGAACTGGCTGGTGACGATGGCAACGCCGAGCAGCACGAGAATGCTGACGACATTTTCGGGATTGTTGACGGTCAGCGTGCCGGTCGGCGGCAGAAAGAAGAAATTATACGCAAGGCTCGACGCGAGGCCGGCGAACAGCCCGGCGCGCAGGCCGAAAGTCGCCGCGGCGAACATCACCGGCACGAGGTAGAGCAGCGAGATATTGCCGAGATCGATGACCTCGATGAGCAACCGGCCGAGCGCGGTCATCAGGGCGACCATCGCCAGCGACCAGACATAGTCCCACGGCTTGCCCCAGCGGCCAGGGAGAGCGATGGCCCCGCGCGGCGCCGGTTGCGCATTGGGCTCGCCGGGCAGGACATGCACGGCAACATCGTCGATCGTCCGCACGAGCTGGTCGACGACCGAGCCGTGGCGCACTTCGAACCACCAGGGACGGGTCGACTTGCCGATGACAATCTGCGTCGCGCGTGCGTCGGCGGCAAAGGCCCGCAGCCCCTCGACGACGCTCGCCGCCGGGACGGTCGCGGTCGAGGCGCCGAGCCGCGACGCGAGCGCGAGCGTGTCGGCGAGTTGCCGGCGGTCGTCGTCCGACATCTGCTGGCTCCGCCGCGTCTCGATATAGACCGCGCTCCACGGCGCCTTGAGCGCGTCGGCAAGGCGCTTGCCCGCGCGAACCAGTTCGGCGGCAACCGGCAGCTCGCTGACCGCAACGACGATGCGCTCGCCGACCGCAAAGCTGCCCGCGAGCGCATGGCTGCGCACATGTTCGAGCATCTGGGCATCGACCGCCTGCGCGGCGCGCCGCAGCGCAAGTTCGCGCAATGCCGTCAGGTTCGATTTGGAGAAGAAATGGGTGAGCGCGCGCGTCGCTTCTTGCGGGATATAGACCTTGCCGTCGCGCAGCCGCTCGATCAGCTCGTCGGGCGGAATATCGACGACCTCGATCTCGGCATTTTCGAGGATCGAGTCGGGAACCGTCTCGCGCACCCGGACGCGCGTGAAGGAGGCGACGACGTCGTTCAGGCTCTCGACGTGCTGAATGTTGATCGTCGAATAGACGTCGATGCCGGCACCCAGCAGTTCTTCGACGTCCTGATAGCGTTTGGGGTGGCGGCTGCCGGGTGCGTTGGTGTGAGCGAGTTCGTCGACGAGAACCAACTGTGGATGCCGCGCGAGGATCGCGTCGATGTCCATTTCGCCCAGGCTATGACCCTGATGGTCGACGTCGCGGCGCGGGATGATTTCATGGCCGTGGACCAATGCCTCGGTCTCGCGCCGGCCATGCGTTTCGACCACCCCCACGACAACGTCGACCCCGGCCTCGCGCCGTTGCCGTCCGTCGGTGAGCATCTCCCACGTCTTGCCGACGCCGGGCGCGGCGCCGAGAAACACCTTGAGACGGCCGCGACCTTCCTGCGCCGCCTGACGCAGGAAGGCCTCGGGTGATGGTCGATCCTTTTCTGTCACGCGGCGGGTTTAGCGCCAAACGCATCGAGTCGTCGATTGAGCTTGAACACATTGACGCGCGGCTCGCCGAGGAAGCCGAGAAGCGGCTTGTCGACGCTCTGCTCGACCAGCCCGCGGACGGCATCGGGCGCGAGCCCGCGCGCCCGTGCCACGCGATCGACCTGATAGAAGGCCGCTTCGGGGGTGATATCGGGGTCGAGGCCCGAACCCGAGGTCGTAACGAGATCGGACGGCACGGCCTTGCCAGGCTCAGCCGTCTTCAATTTCTCGACATCGCCTTTCACCCGGTCGGCGAGCGCCTGCGACGTCGGCCCGAGGTTCGAGCCCGACGAGGCGAGCCCGTCATAGCCGTCGCCGGCGGCCGAAGGGCGCGTGTTGAAATAGCGCTCCGACGTAAAGGCCTGACCGACGACGGTCGAACCGACGACCTTGCCATTCTCCTCGACCAGGCTGCCATTCGCCTGGCTCGGGAAGAGCGCCTGCCCGATGCCGGTGAGCGCCAGCGGGTAAGCGAGCCCGAGCAGAGCCGCGAAGAGCAGCGTCATAACGAGCGCCGGACGCAGCGAGCTGATGAGATCCTTGTTCATAATATTATCCTCAGACCAGACCCAGGCCGCCCACGGCCAGGTCGATGAGTTTGATGCCGATGAAAGGCGCGACCAGACCGCCAAGTCCATAGACGGCAAGGTTGCGCGCGAGCAGCGGCCCCGCGGCCATCGGGCGGTAGGTCACGCCCTTCAATGCGAGCGGAACGAGCAGCGGGATGATCAGCGCGTTGAAGATGATCGCCGACAGGATCGCGCTCTCGGGGCTGGTCAGCCCCATGACGTTGAGCACGCCCAATCCGGGATACAGCACGATAAACATGGCGGGGATGATCGCGAAATATTTGGCGACGTCATTGGCGACCGAGAAGGTCG
This sequence comes from uncultured Sphingopyxis sp., assembly GCA_963545025.1. Taxonomy (GTDB): domain Bacteria; phylum Pseudomonadota; class Alphaproteobacteria; order Sphingomonadales; family Sphingomonadaceae; genus Sphingopyxis. Next base: position 5,993 of record CAUUIU010000015.1, read on the forward strand.
TCAGCGCCCCGCGCGTCATCAGCAATTGCTTGCCGAGGCCGACAACCTCGATCAGCTTGGTCGGATCGCTGTCGAGATCGACCATATTGCCTGCCTCGCGCGCCGCCTGCGTGCCGGTGTTCATCGCGACGCCGACGTCGGCCTGCGCGAGCGCCGGCGCGTCGTTGGTGCCGTCACCGCACATCGCGACGAGACGCCCGCCCTGCTGTTCCTTGCGGATCAGCTCCAGCTTGTCCTCGGGAGTCGCCTGCGCCAGGAAGTCGTCGACCCCCGCCTCGGCGGCGATCGCGGCGGCGGTGAGCGGGTTGTCGCCGGTGATCATCACCGTGCGAATGCCCATTGCGCGCAGTTCGCCGAAGCGTTCGCGAATGCCCGCCTTGACGATATCCTTGAGGAAAATCGCGCCGAGCAGCTGGCCGTCCTTCGCCACCGCGAGCGGCGTGCCGCCGGCGCGCGCGATCTCGTCGGTGATGCGGCGCAGTTCGGTCGCAGCGGCGGTCGCCCCCGCACCCGGATTGGCTTTGAGGACCGAATCGACCGCGCCCTTCTGGATCACGCTGCCCCCAAGCTTGATGCCCGAGATACGGGTCTGCGCGGTGAAGGGAATGATCTCGGCACCCGCGGGCAAATCGGTCATCGTCTGACCGAATTTCTCACGCGCGAGCGCAACGATCGAGCGGCCCTCGGGGGTTTCGTCGGCGAGGCTGGCGAGCAGCGCCGCTTCCGAGAGAACCGCCATCGACTGGCCGCCGACCGGACGGAATTCGGTCGCCTGACGGTCGCCGACGGTGATCGTGCCGGTCTTGTCGAGCAGCAGCACGTCGATGTCGCCCGCCGCCTCGACCGCGCGGCCCGATTTCGCGAGCACATTGAAGCGCACGAGGCGGTCCATGCCGGCGATGCCGATCGCCGAGAGCAAGGCCGCGATCGTCGTCGGGATCAGCGTGATCAGCAGCGCCGCGAGGATCGCGACGGGGATGCCGCCGCCCGCATAGCTCGCAAAGCTGGGGATCGTGCCAACCGCGATCAGGAAGATGATCGTCAGGCCGACGAGCAACAGCGTCAGCGCGATTTCGTTCGGCGTCTTCTGCCGTTCGGCGCCTTCGACGAGCGCGATCATCCGGTCGAGAAAGCCCTGCCCCGGATTGACCGTCACCTGAACGCGGATCTCGTCGGAGATGACGCGGGTGCCGGCGGTCACCGCCGAACGGTCGCCGCCCGCCTCGCGGATCACCGGCGCGCTTTCGCCGGTGATCGCCGCTTCGTTGACCGACGCAACACCGCCGATGACTTCGCCGTCCGACGGGATCAGGTCGCCCGTTTCGACCAGCACCACGTCACCGACGCGGAGCGCGCTGGCGGGAACGCTTTCATACGCCTTGCCATCGCCCTTCACGCGCTTGGCGGTCAGTTCGGCCTTGGTGGCGCGCAGCGAGGCGGCCTGCGCCTTGCCGCGCCCTTCGGCGAGCGCCTCGGCGAAGGTGCCGAAGAGCACCGTCAGCCAGAGCCAGATCACGAGCTGCAGCTTGAAGCCGGTGGCGAGGCCGTCCTGGCCGACGACGAGCAATAGCGTCAGCAACGCCGCGACGACGGCAGTGGTGAACATCACCGGATTGCGGATCAGTTCCCTGGGGTTGAGTTTGCGGAAGGCGTCGCCGATCGCCGGAACGATCAGATCTGCCGTAAACAATGATTTTTGTGCGGATGCACGGGTGGACTGGGCCATGTGCATGGATCCTTAGAAAAGCTGGCCGTTGATCATCGCGAGATGATCGGCGATGGGACCGAGCGCGAGGCTGGGAAGGAAGGTCAGGCCGCCGACGATCAACACGATGCCGATCAACAGGCCCGTCCAGAGCAGCCCGGTGGTGGGGAAGCTGCCCGCCGATTCGGGCGTATATTTCTTCGCCGCCAGGCCGCCCGCTATGGCCAGCATGGGGATGATGATGAAGAAACGGCCGATCCACATCGCGACGCCCAGCATGCCGTTATAGAAGGGCGTGTTGGCGGTGAGGCCCGCAAAGGCCGACCCGTTGTTCGCGACCGCGCTGGTGAAGGCGTAGAGGATTTCGGAGAATCCGTGCGGCCCCTTGTTGAGCGGCCCGGCAAGCCCGGCCTCGGTCACCGACGCGATGGCGGTGAAACCCAGGATGATCAGCGGCAGCACCGCGATCGCGAGCACCGCGAGCTTGACCTCGCGCGCCTCGATCTTCTTGCCGACATATTCGGGTGTACGCCCGACCATCAGCCCTGCGACAAAGATCGCGAGGATCGCGAAGAGCAGGAAGCCATAGATGCCCGCGCCGACGCCGCCGATGACGACTTCGCCCAGCTGCATGTTGAACAGCGGAATCAGGCCGCCCAGGGCGGTGAAGCTGTCGTGCATCGCATTGACCGCGCCGCATGAGGCCGCGGTGGTGACGACGGCGAACAGCGCCGACTGCGCGATGCCGAAGCGGACGTCCTTGCCCTCCATATTGCCGCCCATGGCGCCAAGATTGTGGAGGACCGGGTTGCCGGCAGCTTCCTGCCAGTAAGTGATCGCGGTTCCGGCAAGGAACAGCGCCATCATCGCGGCGAGGATCGCCCAGCCCTGGCGGGTGTTGCCGACGGCCTTGCCGAAGGTCCAGGTCAGCCCGACGCCGATCGCGAAGATCGAGAGCATCTGGACGAGGTTGGTGAGCGCGTTCGGGTTTTCGAACGGATGCGCCGAGTTGACGTTGAAGAAGCCGCCACCGTTGGTGCCGAGCATTTTGATCGCTTCCTGCGACGCGACCGGGCCGAGCGCCAGCGTCTGCTTCGCGCCTTCCAGCGTCGTCACGTCGACCGAACCGGCGAGCGTCTGCGGCACGCCGCTGGCGATGTAGAAGATCGCGATGGCGACGCAGAGCGGCAGCAGCAGATACAGCGTCACCCGCGTCATATCGGCCCAGAAATTGCCGATCGTCTTCATCTCGCGCCGCGCGAAACCGCGGAACAGCGCGAAGGCGAGCGCGATGCCCGTCGCCGCCGAGAGGAAGTTGTGAATGGTGAGGCCGAGCATCTGGCTGAGGTTCGACATCGTCGATTCGCCGCCATAGCTCTGCCAGTTGGTGTTGGCGGTAAAGCTAATCGCGGTGTTGAAGGCGAGATGTTCGCTGACCCCGTCATAGCCGAGCGGATTGAGCGGCAGCACGCCCTGCAGGCGCAGGATCGCATAGGTGAAGAGCAGCAGGACCGTGTTGAAGATGATCATGTGCACCGCGTAGCGGCGCCAGCCCTGCTCCTCGTTGGGGTCGATGCCCGACAGGCGGTAAAAGCCCGTCTCGACCGGGCCGAGCAGGCGATGCAGCGGCGTGCGCCGCCCCTCGTAGAGCGCGAAGAGCCACTGGCCCATCGGCTTGGTGAGCAACAGCAGGATGCCGGTGAAGGCGATGATGAGAAGCCATCCCTGAAAAGTCATGGCGCGCCTCCCTTAGAAGCGTTCGGGCCGTGCGAGCACGGCCACGAGATAGATGAGAAGGCCGAGCGCGGTGATCCCCGCGAGCCAGAGGTCGAGAGTCATGGCATCAATCCTTATGCGTCGTCGCACAGCCGCGCGTAGCCGAGGCTTGCGACGACCAGACCGAGGATGATGCCGATCCAGAGAAGATCCTGCATTGCTTTGCTCCAGCAAACGTCGACCGCAGGACGCGGCACGAGTCGTTAGTGGCCTCTCAAATAGGGGGAACGGGCGTTTGAATGCGAGACAGTGAAAGTAGGAGGCGCATAGTATTCTCATATGATTTTGCCGTTTTTCGCACCGTGGCGCGCGATTGCCTCGGCTCGTCGCGCTATTTTGCTCTGATGGCGCACGATCCTTCTGCGGTCCGCCAGCCGCGAACCTGGCCCGACCACCGGCGCAGTGGATCGGCAGCAAGGTCGCCGCTGAAAACAAATGAAAATACAATGGTCGGCGCCATTCCTCGATCTCGAATCCCTATGCGCGGCTCCGTAGATTGCCGGCATCGAGTCCCGATCTGCGGGCATCGATTTGAGTAGCCAAGGAGCATCTCACCATGATTTCTGCGATTTCCGCGGAGCCCGACCCATCCGGGTCCATCATATTCGTCGGCCGCGACGCAGCCGGACACTGGCTCGTACAGGGCTGTAAAGGCCATCTTGAAGGCCGGTTCATTTCCCGCGACGCCGCCTGGACCTTCGCCCGCGCCGAATGCCGCGGACGTCCGGGTATGCGGCTCGTCGCCGCGCTTCACCCGCTGGTTCCCGCCGTATCGTTCGAACCCCCACGGCCCGACGAAATCGCGATCGACCGCGCGGCTTGAGGAGGCTCGTCATGCAATATTCCTATATCGCCCCCGCCGGCATCGTCTGGGTGGCGCCCGCCACGAAGGGGTGGGGTGCCCTGTCGCAAGGCGCGCAAAACCCGGCCGAGAAGGATCGCCGCTGGCCCGCGATGCTTCGCAAGCTCCAGGGTCTGCGCAAGCGCGGGCGCCGCAGCATCCGCATCGTCGATGCCGATTGCGGCGCCGGCGAGCTGCTGATGCACGCCGTCCGGCGCGCGCGCGCGATGGGTTTCGTCGCGATCGAAGGCCGCGGCATCGACGCCGATCCGTGCCTGATCGCCAGCGCGCGCCACGCCGCGGCCGGGCAGAGCGATCCGGCCATCGGCCTCGTCTTCGAACAGGGCGACCCGGACAAGGTCATGCGCGAAGAGGCCGAATATCCGGCCGACCTGCTGCTCTGCCCGGCGTCCGGCGTCGATGCGCGCGAGCGCGCGGCGCTGGCGCGAACCGCGGCGAACACCGTGTTGTGGGACCGCGAGACCAAAGAGGAGCGCGAAAAGTCATGACCCAGCGCGACCTTTTCTGGCGGATCGCAGGGGCCGCCCTAGTCGGCGTGGGCTATGGCCTGACTTGCACCGCGACGGGAGCCGAAGGTGCGGCCGACCTGGTCGGCATCGTCGGCCTCTTCGTCGCGTCAGCCGGCCTGCTTCTTGTCCTCGCGGGCAAGAAGGCCGCGCTCGCGCTGCGCGTCGAGCGGAGCCGTCACCGCGAACTGCCCGGCGCGATCCACTCGCGCCGCACCCGGCGGGACGACCCCTAACGTCATCTCCATCCAAGGATTATAGTTTCATGCCGTCTTTTCATCTGCTCGGCGGCGAAATGCACGCCGAAGCGGTTCCCCTCGCCACGATCGCCGCCACCGTTGGCACCCCCGCCTATGTCTATTCGGCCGACGCCCTCCGCCACTCGGCCCAGCGTTTTCGCGCCGCGCTCGGCAAGGTGCCACGCAAGCAGCTGATGTTCGCGGTCAAGGCGAACCCGTCGCTTGCTGTGCTTCGCCTCCTCGCCGACCAGAATTACGGCGCCGACATCGTGTCGGGCGGCGAGCTCGACTGCGCGCTTCGCGCCGGGATCACCGCCAACCACATCGTCTATTCGGGCGTCGGCAAGACCGCGCCCGAACTCATCGCCGCGCTCGACGCGGGCATCGGCCGCTTCAACCTCGAACTCGAACGCGAGGGGCAATTGCTGGCGATGCTCGCGGCGCAGCGTGGCCGGCGCGCACCGGCGCTGCTCCGCATCAATCCCGACGTCGATGCGAGCACGCATTCCAAGATCACGACGGGGCGGAGCAACAGCAAGTTCGGCATTCCGCTGGACGAAGCGGTCCAGATGTACGAGCGGCTCGCGGCGCTTCCCGGCCTCGATCTCCACGGCCTTGCCGTCCATATCGGCAGCCAGATCACCGATCTCGCCCCGCTCGAGGCCGCCTATCGCAAGATCGGCGAACTGATCCGCGTGCTGCGGCAACGGGGACAGCGCGTCTATCATGTCGATCTGGGCGGCGGACTCGGCGTTTCCTACAAACCCGGCCAGCCGGGCGCCGACGTCGAGGCCTATGGCGCGATGGTCGCCGACGTCACGCGCGATTGGGACGTGACCCTGTTGTTCGAACCCGGACGTTTCATCGCCGCCGAGGCCGGGATACTTCTGACGCGCGTCCTCTGGGTCAAGCCGGGCGGGGATCACCCGTTCGTCGTCGTCGACGCGGCGATGAACGATCTCGCGCGCCCCGCGCTCTATGACGCATGGCACGAGTTCGCGGCGGTTCGTCCCTCGGGCGAACATTTCTCCGCCAACATCGTCGGCCCGATCTGCGAGAGCGGCGATACGTTCGCCACCGCGCGCACCATCGACCAGGTCGGCGAAGGCGACCTCGCGCTGTTCCATTCGGCCGGCGCCTATGGCGCCGCGATGGCATCGACCTATAATTGCCGCCCGATGGTTCCCGAGGTTCTGGTCGAGGGCAACCGCTATGCGGTCGTCGCGGAGCGCGTGGCAGCACAGGACGTCCGCCGGCAGCGTCTCGCGCCGTGGATGGCGGACAGTCCGCCGATGGGGCGCGCCGCCTGATCGCGCATTCTAAAAGAGGTAAGCTGCAACTAGGCGGCCGGTACGAAAGAGCCGGCCGCCCTTTTTGCGCCTTGGCTTCCGCTGACCTGGGAAGGTCCGCAATGTGGCCACGGCGCGAAACCGCCTGGTCCGCGCTCTTCCGTCAATCGCCGTCGAAGAAATGGCGCACCCGAAGGGATTCGAACCCCTGGCCTCTGCCTTCGGAGGGCAGCGCTCTATCCAGCTGAGCTACGGGTGCCGGTAGAGCGCGGCCTCTAGCAAGAGCATGGGCTGGCAGCAATGGCCTATCGACCGCGCCGCGGCGATGTGCGAAGCGGCGCCATGGGCACAGGGAACGCCGCGTGAACGCATCATCCGAACCAAGCTGGCCGATGGCGGCCGACCTCTATGGCGAGATGCAGCTCGAGGCGCATCGGCCCGCGAAGCGCCGCTGGCGCGACTATGCGCCGGGCATCCTCGTCACCGCGATCGCCGCGCTCGCCGCGGCATGGCTCGCCGACCATTATGCCGCGCCGCTGGTGCTGATGGGGCTGCTCATCGGCCTCGCGCTCTCCTTCCTGTCGCAGGATACGCGCACCCATGCCGGGCTCGACCTGATGTCGCAGACAGCGCTCCGCATCGGCATCGTGCTCGTCGGCGCCCGGATCACCGCGGCGCAGCTCGCCGAACTCGGCCCGCTGCCCTTCGCGCTGCTCGTCTTGATCATGCTCGCGGTGATTATCGTCACCGTCGCCAGCGCAAAGCTGTTCGCGCAGGACCGCCACGCCGCGCTTCTCGCGGGCGGCGCCACGGCGATCTGCGGGGCCTCGGCGGCGCTCGCGCTCTATTCCTTGATCGGCGACAAGCGCGTCGATCAGGCGCGCTTCACGCTCACGCTCGTCGGCATCACCGTCGCCAGCGCGCTCGCGATGACGCTCTATCCGGTGCTCGCGGCGCAGCTAGGCCTCTCCGACACGCAGGCGGGTTTCCTGATCGGCGCGTCGATCCATGACGTCGCGCAGGCGATCGGCGGCGGCTTTTCCTATTCGCCCGCCGCGGGCGAGGTCGCGACGATCGTCAAGCTGACGCGCGTCGCGCTGCTGGCGCCGATGCTGATCCTCGTCGCGATGTGGCTCGGACGCGGCGGCGAAGCCGGCCGCACACGCATTCCGCTCCGCCTGCCCTGGTTCATCGTCGGTTTTCTCGCCATCGCCGCACTCAATTCGCTCGTCGCGCTGCCCCCAGCCGTACGCGATGCCGCGGGGACCGGCGCGCAAGCCCTGCTGTTGCTCGCGATCGTCGCAACGGCGATGAAGGCGCGGCTCTATCTGCTGCTCGATCAGGGGTGGCGCAGCTTCATGCCGATTATCGTCGCGACGCTGACCAGCTTCCTATTGTCGCTTGCCGCCGCCTATAGCCTCTGACGCTATGACGTCAGCCTAAGCATTTGATCAATCAGCCTTTCGGTAGCGCCCAGCTCACCGTCAGCTGCGTCGCGCGGCGCGGAATGTCGAGCTTCGCCTCGCTGAAATTGGCCTTTTCATTGGGCGGCAGCATCCGCACCGGCGGCTTGATCGTCCAGCTATAGACGATCGTCCCCTGCGCATCGCGCAGCTCGGCCAGGATCGGCGGCACGCGCTGTTCGCGGTCGGTCGGGTTGATGATCACGCCCGACGCGGCGAAATAGATCGTGCCGTCGGCGAGTTCGCGATGATCCTGGTTCGGCGGCAGTTCGATCACCAGATCGGGCTCGTCGGCCATTCCCGGAATGCCGAGCCCCTGCGCCCAGCTGGGCAGCCCGAAATAATAGAGGCCCGCGGTCGCGGCGACCATCAGTGCTGCCGCCGCACCGGCGATCATCGTCCAGTGCTTCGCCGGGTTGCGGCGCGGGCGGCGGAACGGCAACGGGGCCTCGCTCTCGGCCGGAGGCACGACACGCGGCTGGGGCTCGGGCGCCGCAAAGGCCTGCGGCGGCGGCGGAGCCGATTCAGCCACTGCTTCCGTCGCGGTTGCCTGGGCAACGGGAGCGGCCGGCGGTGCGGCGGAAACCGCAGCAGGCGCAGCGATCACTTGCTCGGGCGCTGCGACGGCCGCCGGCTCCTGAAACCAGCTGTGGCGGCAATTGGCGCAGCGGACGGTGCGGCCGGCCGGTCCGATCGCCGTATCGGGCACGACGTAACGCGTATGGCAGGACGGACAGGCGAGGATCATGGGGTTCCTCTAAACACGCTGATTCGCGGCGTTGCAAGCGCCGCGTGGCCCACCGCGCGATACTCCCCGCTTTACGTCGCCCGGCAGCCGTGTAACAGGCATCGCATGAGCGCTGAGGCTCCCTTGTTCGCAGCACCGGCAAAGGCGCGAAACGGCGCGCCGGCCGCGCCGGTGACGCCATGACGGACGCGTCTTCTCCCCGGCCCGGCGGCGCGATGGTCGAATTTACCGGCGTCGGGCTGCGCTATGGCCCCGACGCCGAAATCCTCTCCGACATCAGCTTCAACCTCCAGCCGGGCAGTTTCTATTTCCTCACCGGCGCATCGGGCGCGGGCAAAACGTCTTTGCTCAAGATGCTGTATCTCGCGCAGCGACCGAGCCGCGGGATCGTACGGCTGTTCGGCGAGGATCTGGTCACCATGCCGCGCCATCGCCTGCCGGGCTTTCGCCGCCGTATCGGCGTCGTATTCCAGGACTTCCGGTTGATGCCGCACCTGTCGGCGCGCGACAATATCGCGCTGCCGCTGCGCATCGCAGGGGTCGGCGAGGAGGATCTGTCGGGCCCGGTCGGCGAGATGCTCAGCTGGATCGGGCTCGGCGAACGCGCCGACGCGCGCCCCGCGACGCTGTCGGGTGGCGAACAGCAACGCGTCGCGATCGCGCGCGCGGTGATCGCACGGCCGCAATTGCTCGTCGCCGACGAACCGACGGGCAACGTCGATCCCGATATGGCGATGCGCCTGCTCGGCCTGTTCGAGGCGCTGAATCGCCTGGGAACAACCGTCGTGGTAGCCACCCACGACATTCACCTGATCAGCCGCATCGAAAATGCGCAGATGATGCGACTGGAAAAAGGGCGGCTTTCCGACCCGACCGGCGCGCTGCGCTATCCGCCGAACCGGTCGTGACGGGGTTCCGATGATCATCCCGCGCGTTCCTGCCCAGCATCGCCGCCTGCTTCCCGACCGCCGCTTGTCGGGCCCGACGCCGTGGGTCATTGCGATCCTGATGCTGCTCACCTTGCTCGCCGCCGCCGCAGGCGTCGGGCTCGCGCGATCGGCCAACGCCATCGGCAGCGCGATCGCGGGGCGCGTCACGGTCCAGATCGTCACCGCCAATCCCGTCACGCGCGCGGAGCAGGCTGCGGCGCTGCGCCGCGCTGCTTCGGCGCAACCCTTCGTGCGCGAGGCGCGATCGGTCGAACAGGCCGAACTCAAGGCGACGCTCGGTCAATGGTTCGGCAGCGCCGAAGGCGACGACCCGGTGCTCCAGTCGCTCCCGCTCCCCGCGCTCGTCGACATCGATTTCGTCGGCGAGGACCGCGCAGGCCATATGGCGCAGCTGCGCGCGCTCGTCGCGCGCGAGGCGCCCGGCGCGCGGATCATCCCGCACGCCGAATGGCTCGGCCCCGTCGCGCAGCTGATCCGCTCGCTCGCCTGGGTCGCGGGCGGGCTGGTGCTGCTGATGACACTGGCGAGCGCCGCGGTGGTGATCATGACCGCGCGCGCCGCGCTCGGCACCCATTATACGACGATCGAGATGCTCCACCTGATCGGCGCGACCGACCAGCAGATCACCCGGCTGTTCCAGCGGCGCATCGCGATCGACACCGCGTACGGGATCGCACTCGGCACCGTCGTCGCCGCCGCGATCCTGCTGCTGATCGGGTGGCAATGGTCGGGTGTCACTTCGGGACTCGCCGCGACGGCTTCGCTCGGTCCTGCGGGCTGGGCGCTCTTGCTGGCGCTGCCGCTATTGGCTATCGCGCTTGCAGCTCTCACGGCGCGGCAGACCCTGCTCGCCGCGCTCAAGAAGATTCTATGATCAAGCGCCTGATTTCGCTTCTTTTCCTGGCCTGGATTCTGGGTTTCGCCTGGTTCGCTTTGCTGTTGCCGCTGCCCGCGCCGAACCAGAAAACCGACGCGATCGTCGTGCTGACGGGGGGTCCCGGCCGCATCGACCGCGCGCTCGAACGGCTCGAGGCGGGCGATGCCAAGCGCCTGCTGATCAGCGGCGTCGCGCGCGAGGTCAAACCGCGCGAGCTGGCCGCCGAGTATAAGCGTCCGCTCGATCTGTTCGAATGCTGTATCGCGCTGGGCTTCGAGGCCGAGGATACGCGCTCGAACGCGACCGAGGTCGCAACCTGGGTTGCGCGGCGCAACTATAAGAGCATCCGGCTGATCACCACCGACTGGCATATGCGCCGTGCCGAATATGAAATCGGCCGCGCCGTCGGCGACAAGGTGACGATCCTGCCCGACGCGGTGCGCAGCCAGCCCAATTTTGCGACGCTGTTCCGCGAATATCATAAATATCTCGCGGGCCTGGCCGGCGGCATCCTGGGTCTTTGAGCGCCATGCGCTATACCATCGCCCTCGCCCGCTCGATCCTCTTCTGGATACTATTCTTCCTGATCAGCAGTTTCAGTTCGATCGGCGCGGTGATCTCGCTGCCGATATCGCACAAGGCGACGATCTGGTTCGTGCGCGTCTGGGCAAAGTTCCATCGGCTGATCTGCCGTTTCGTGCTCGGCCAAAAGATCGTTGTCGAGGGCGAAATGTCCGATATTCCAGTCCTCTACGTCTTCAAACATGAAGGCGCATTCGAGACGATCGAACAGCCGGGCCTGTTCAGGCATCCCGCCGTCTTTGCGAAGGAACAGCTGTTCTCGATCCCCGTCTGGGGACAGGCGGCGCATTTCTATGGCCTGATCCCGGTCGATCGCGACGGCGGCGGCAAGGCGATGCGGGCAATGCTCGGAGCCGCCAAGGCTGCGCTCGCCAAGGACCGCCCGCTGGTGCTGTTCGCCGAGGGAACGCGCATTCCCCATGGCGAGGCGCCGCCGCTGCGCGCCGGCTTTGCGGGCATGTACCGCCTGCTCGGGGTGCCGGTGATCCCCGTCGCGGTGAACAGCGGCATCGCCTATCCGCCGCGCCGCTGGGTCAAATGGCCCGGCACGATTACCTACAAGGTCGGCGAGACGATCCCCGCGGGCCTGCCACGCGAAGACGCTGAAGAGCGCGTGTGGCGCGCGATCAACGCGCTGAATCCGCCCGAAGCCTTGTTGGCGGGCAAAGCTTCGGCCTAATGCTTGCGCCCGAAGTCGGGCGCCGCATCATCCTGCCCCTCGGCAATGATCGATCGCCGGATCGCGCGCGTCCGCGTGAACCAGTCTTCCAGCTTGTCGGCGTCGCCGCGGCGGATCGCCTGCTGCAGCACGGTCAGGTCCTCGTTGAAGCGCTGCAATGTTTCGAGCACCGCATCCTTGTTGGCGAGAAAGACGTCGCGCCACATCACCGGGTCGCTCGCCGCGATGCGCGTGAAATCGCGGAAACCGCCCGCCGAATATTTGATCACCTCGCTCTCGGTGACCTCTTCGAGCTCGCTCGCGGTGCCGACGATCGTATAGGCGATGAGGTGCGGCAGATGGCTGGTCACCGCGAGCACCATGTCGTGGTGCGCGGCGTCCATGATATCGACTTTGGCGCCGAGCGCCTCCCAAAAGGCCGATAGCGCCGCGACGGCATCGGCGGGAGCATCGGTGCCGGGGGTGACAATGCACCAGCGGCCTTCGAACAAGGTCGCGAAACCCGCCGCCGGACCGCTGTTCTCGGTACCTGCCACCGGATGCGCGGGAATGACGATATGATCGGGCAACGCTTTCGCCAGCGCGTCGGCGACCCCGGCCTTCGACGAGCCGACATCGGAGATGATTGCATCGGCCTTCAGCCCCGGCGCGACCGCGACCGCTGCGTCGGCCATGCACCCGACGGGCACCGCGAGGATCACGAGATCGGCGCCGGCGACCGCGGCGGCCGCGTCGTCGGCAATCATGTCGCACAGCCCGAGCGAGCGCGCGGCACCGCGCACCTCGTCGCTGGCGTCATGGCCGGTTACCATCATATGCGGCAGCCGCTCCTTGATCGCGCGCGCGATCGACGAGCCAATCAGCCCCAGCCCGATAATGGCGACCTTGTCGATGGCCATCAGCCGTTCAGCGCGGCGCGGATCGCCGTCGCCAATCCGCGCGTCTCGTCCTCGGTGCCGATCGTCATGCGCAGCGCATTAGGCAACCCCTGCCCCGGCAACCAGCGGACAATATAGCCGGCATCCATCAGCCGGTTGTAGACCGTCTCGGCACTCGTCTTGCCCTCGAACAGCACGAGCAGGAAATTGCACGCCGACGGCACGACGCGAACGCCATGATTGCCGAGGCTCTCGAGCTCGCCAGCCAGCCAGGCGCGCCATGTCGCATTATGCTCGCGGCTATGGGTGACGAATTCCTCGTCACCGAGCGCCGCGACCGCCGCCGCCTGCCCCGCGCGCGTGACATTGAATGGCAGGCGAATGCGGTGCAGCGCCGAAATCACCTCGGCCGCAGCATAGCCCCAACCGATCCGTTCGGCGGCAAGCCCGTGGATCTTCGAGAAAGTGCGCGTGACGAAAACATTCGGCTGGGTCTTCGCCAACTCGAGCCCGCCGTCATCCTCGGCCTCGGACAGATATTCGCTATAGGCCTGATCGATCACGAACAGAACATTCTTGGGCAGCCCGGCATAGAGTC
>CAUUIU010000016.1:0-18833 GCA_963545025.1 uncultured Sphingopyxis sp.
ACGCGATCGCTCAGTGTCTCGTGGGCTCGGAGATGTGTATAAGAGACAGCTCGCCGAGGGCGTTGAGACAGCCGATGAGTATCGATGGTTGCGCCAGCACGGCTGCAGCCATTTTCAAGGCTATTATTTTTCGCCGCCGCTGTCCTCGGCGGCCTTTCTCGAGTTCGTCAACGACCGCGACCGCCTCGTCGAGCGCCTCCACGTCGTGGCACCCCTGACGTCTACCGAAAGAGTGATCGCATGACCCCTCGCCTTACCTTCAAGCGACGCCTCGCCCTCCTTGCGGGCGCGGCGCTGGCATTCGGCATGGGCCTAGGAGGGTGCGCGAGCAGCCCGAAGCCGGCCCCAACGCCCGCATCGGCCGCCATGGACAGCAGGCAGAATATCGAAACGATCGCCGCACTACTGAACCAGGGCGACGCCACCGCCGCCCGCAAGCTGATCAAATCGTCGCTCAAGCGCGATCCCAACAATGCGTCACTTGCGTTACTTCGCGATTCCGTCACGCGCGATCCTGTCGAGCTTCTGGGGCCCAAGTCGTTCGATTATGTCGTGCGACCTGGCGATACGCTCGCCGCGCTTGCCGACCGGTATCTCGGCAACCGGCTGATGACCTACCAGCTCGCCCGGTACAATGGGATCGATAAGCCCACTCAGATCGTCGCCGGGCAGACGCTGCGGATCCCGGGGCCCCCGCCCGCGCCGGTGCGTAGCACGGCGCCGACCTCGGGGCGCCGCGCGCCATCGGCAACGCCGACGCGCGCGCAGCCGGCGCGGCCGGCGGTCCCGGCGGCTGCTCCGGCCGCGCGCACTGATTCCGCCGCAGCCCGGCAGCTGCGGACGCAAGGCCTGGCGGCGCTCAACAAGGGCGCGGCCGCCCAAGCGGTGCAACTGCTCCGGCGCGCCGCGACGCTCGATCCCGGAAACGGCGCCATTAAGACCGACCTTGCCCGCGCTGAGCGGATCGCGGCGACAGTGAGGGCGCGGAAATGACCGTCGCCGGACACTGCCCGGGACCGACACCGCATCGAGAGGGACCAACCCGATGGAATCGCTAGGACGCTACACGATCAATGGACGCCTTGGCGAAGGCGCGATGGCAGACGTTTATCGCGGCGTCGACCCAACCATCGGGCGCAAGGTCGCGCTCAAGGTCCTCAAGCCCGAATATGCGCGTAACGCTGGGCTGAACATCCGCTTCCTGCGCGAAGCGCGCGCAGCGGGCGCGCTCAGCCATCCGAACATCGCTACCATCTATGAGGTCGGCGAGGAGAACGGCGTCGCCTATATCGCCATGGAACTCGTCGATGGTCAGCCCCTAGATGCGCACCTCCGGGCAAATGGCCGCATGCCATATGAGCGTGTGCTGCTCATCGGGCAGCAGCTTGCGGGAGCGCTCGCCTACGCCCACCGGGCGGGCGTCGTTCACCGGGACGTCAAACCGTCGAACATCCTGCTGTCGGGGGACGGCCGCACCGCGAAACTCGTCGACTTCGGTGTCGCTCGGATCGACGAAGCCGGCGCCGACAGCGATACGGAACATTTGGGGCGAACCCAGTTCGGTCAGATGATCGGGACCCCGCGCTATATGAGTCCCGAACAGGCGTTGAGCCTGCCCGTCGATCACCGGTCGGACCTCTTCTCGCTCGGGATCGTCCTGTATGAAATGGTAACGGGCAAAGTCGCCTTTCCGGGTATCGGGCTGGCGACGCTTGCGATCCAGATCGCGCAGGAACGGGTCGAGCCGATCGAGCGCTCGGCGAGCGATTGCCCGCCGGGACTTCGCTTCATCATCGACAAGCTGCTGTCGAAAAAACCCGAACAGCGATTTGCCGACGGCGACGCGGTGCGAGGCGCAATCATGCGCGAATTGCGCGCGACCGAAGAAAATTTACGTCCGTGGCGCGGGCTGTCGCTTCGCCTCAAATTGCCGATTCTCCTCGGAACTGTGACGCTCGCCGTGCTCGGCTTATGCGGCTCGATGATCGTGTCCCGCGAAGAAGCGGCCTTCGAGAAAATGGCCGTCACATCGGGCAAGACGATCGCGGCCTTCGTCGCGAGCAACGCGGGCGTCGTCGCGGTCGACAATGCCGGCCTGCCCGCCGACCGGCAGGACTGGAGCGCCCTCCAGGCCTTTGTCGATAGCGCGAGCGAGGATAGCGAGATCCGCAACCTCACTGTCGTCGATGCGAACAACATCGTCCGCGCCGCGACCGACCCGCAGCATATCGGAAGAGTTTACGCCCGGCCTGAAGGCGAAACGCGGGTCGCGGCCACGAACTCCGTTGCCGTCAGCTACACGTCGGAGCGTGCCGGGGCCGGAATGCGCTTTGTGCGGCCCATCCAATATGCCGGTGCCAGCTATGGCAAGGTCGACATCGTGGTTCGCACTGGCGCGCTCTCGGCCGCCGGCGTCAATACGCGGCACCTTCTCGCGATGCTTTCGCTCGTTGTCATGCTGACCGTGGCCATCGTGGGA
This sequence comes from uncultured Sphingopyxis sp., assembly GCA_963545025.1. Lineage (GTDB taxonomy): Bacteria > Pseudomonadota > Alphaproteobacteria > Sphingomonadales > Sphingomonadaceae > Sphingopyxis. The sequence continues at coordinate 2,480 of CAUUIU010000016.1, forward strand.
TATCTAAGCGGCGCCGCCGTTGCCCGGCCTCTTGCGCGGCTGCGCAGCGCCCTCGATGAAGCGTCGGCGTCGCGCTTTGCGCTGCGCATTTCACACCGGCGCGGCGACGAGTTCGGAGAGGTGTTCGACGCGTTCAACACCGCCGCTGCCGCAGCCGAAGTCGAGCTCGCGAGCGGGCCCCAGAATGTCGAGGCATCGATGCTCGCGACGCGCATCGATGACACCGCCGACCATTCCGCACATGTGCGCCAGGTCGCCTGAAGAGGACGTCGTCATATGTTCATGTTGCAACTTTTCGATGGCAGCGACGCAATTCATCCCGTCGACGCGCGCCTTCTGCGCGACGGCACGCTACGGATCGGCCGCGACAGCAGCGCCGACTGGACGATCGCCGATCCGCATTGCGCGCTCTCGCGGACGCACTGCGAATTTTCGGTTGCGGGTGACCGGCTGACACTCCGGTCGCTGGGCTCCAATGGAATGTTCAACGCGGCAACAGGCGAACGCTTGCCCCAGAATGCGCCGATTCCGATGACACTGCCCTTTGCGACCCGGCTCGGCGAGTTCCGGATTGTCGTGAGCGAGGCCCCGCACGGCGATATCACCGGCCATGAAACGCGGACAATGGTGTTGACGCCGCCGCTCGGCGACTCCTTCGAAGTCCCGAGCGACTGGATCGATCAGGGCCCCGCTACCAAAGCTCCGGTCTCTCTTACCAACGGGTCGCTCCTTGAGGCTTTCTGCGCGGGGGCGGGCCTCGATGCCTCCCTCCTGTCAAAGGAAGATCCTGTGGAGATCATGCGCCGTGTCGGCGGCGTTTATCGCCAGATGGTCCTTGGCGTCGGCGATCTCATGTCCGAGCGCGATCAAGCCCGCGCCCACTACCAGATGACACGCACTACGATCGGCAGCGCCGATAATAACCCTTTCAAATGGGCGCCGACGCAGCGGCTGGCGATCGACCTGATCCTCGGCGGCTCGCACGGGTTCCTGTCGGGACCTGCGGCCCTCCAATCCTCCTTCCGCGATATCAAACGCCACCTTGTCGCAACCTTTGCCGGGCTTCGCGGAAGCCTTCGCGCGGCAATCGATCATTGCGATCCTGCTCAGCTGCCAGACGCGCCGGGCGGATTGTTCGGAAACCGGGCAGCGGCACAGATCAAGGCGCTGGAAAAAAGGCACGCGAACCTGCTCGACGAAGTCGAGGGCAACGCATCGGGAGCGCTCGACCGGGCGTTTGTGCAAGCCTATGCCGCCGCCGATACGGTCGCAGGTGAAAGTCAGCGATGATCTTCTCGCGCATATTCCGGCCCACGCGCGCCAAAGCAGGCGCGGACGATATGACGAGGGTCCGTTCGGTTGCACGGACGCATGTCGGGCTAATCCGCAAGATCAACGAGGACCGGTTTCTGGACCGGCCCGCACGAGGCCTCTGGGCCGTTGCGGATGGAATGGGAGGGCACCATTCGGGCGACGTGGCCGCACAGAACGCCATCGATAGCCTCGACATCCTGGAACGGCCGAGCGCGAGCGGAATATTGCGCGCGCTCGAAGCAGCGAACGCGGCGATTTACGCAAAGTCCGCTACCGAGGGCCAGCGGAGCGGGACGACGGTAGTGGCGGCGCTTGTGACGGGAGGTATGATCGACATCTTCTGGGCTGGGGACAGCCGCGCATACCGCATTCGCGCAGACACCCTGGAACTCCTGACACGCGACCACAGCCTCGTCCAGCAAATGGTGGATGCCGGAGCCTTGTCGGCGGAGGCGGCCGCCCGGCATCCCAAGTCAAACGTGATAACCCGCGCGCTCGGCGTCGAAAGCGAGGTCATCATCGACCGCCTCGCCCTGCACCTCTTGCCGGGCGACCGCTTTCTGCTTTGCTCGGACGGCATTTCTCGGTCCCTGAGCGACGCCCTACCTACCTCCGGGTCGATCGAAATGCTCGCCCAACAGCTTCTCGATCAGGCCCTTGTGCTTGACGGCAGCGACAATGCTAGCCTCATCCTTATAGACATATCCTGAAGCGGACGCGCGCGCCGACGCGGCCCCTCCGAACACAGACGTCTACGTAAACGCGCGCCAAGCGAACCTCGAAGAACCGTCGGCCTAGCCGGGCCAGATATGGTCCGCAAATGGCCGATTTCGGACGGGCGGGTTTCAGGCAGGAAGCCTCGGAAGCGGATATCCGCCGACGCCGTGTCGCTACGACGGATCGGTCGGCGGAAAGCGCAATGTGGCCGCGATCTGTGCTTCGGCCGTGGTTGCTTCAGCAATGAGCAGGCGCAGTGCCTTTGCGGTGTCTTCCAAAAGCCCGTCACCAATAGGCCGCTCGCCATTGATGAAACGGCGGATGGCCCGCTCGTCTATGCCAAGGCGCCGCGAGAATGCAGTGGTGCCGCCAAACAGTTGGACGCAATAAGCAAAATGCTCGCGTCGATCGTCCACTGAAAATGACGCGGCCATTGGTTCCCCTTTTCCTTCACTCCGGTGGCCATAGGCTATCTGTCGGATGAGGCGCAATCGACCAATTGCGGCTATCGGAAGTTGCGCGAGGCCGCGCAGGCGCTGGCTACCGCAGCAGTGGCGGAAATGCGGCAGGCCGGTTTCGGGGCCGGACGGGGAAAAGCGGACTAGCGCGTGAAGGCCTCCGCCAGGAAATCCCGACCGAGGCGAAGTCCGACGGGATCCACGGTGTGCGCCACGCCGTAAGAGACGTGCGTCGTGACGTCGATCCCGAGGCGCTTGAGTGCACTCTCCGACATGTGCAGCGCGGCGATCGGGACGACCGGATCGGCCGTGCCGTGGACCAATAGGACAGGCGGCTTTGGAAGTTCTCCGTGACTTAGCCCGAGCGTCCCTGCCAACATGCCAGAATAGCCGACGACCGCAGCCACCGCCCGCGGTCGTCGCAGCGCGACATGCAGTGCCATCATCGTCCCCTGACTGAAGCCGACGATGGCTATGTCAGCCTCGCTCAGACCATATTGCTCGAGCTTGCGGTCAATGAAGGCGTCGATCGCCGGCGCGGCCGAGGCCGCTCCGGCGGCGAGCGCGGACGGCGCAAAGCCGGAAAGTCCCCACCACTGATAGCCCGCCCCCATCATGCCGCAGCGCTGCGGCGCGTGCGGGGCGAGAAACAATGTGTCCGGAAGCGCCTCTTGCCAAGCTGGCGCGAGCGAGATCATGTCCGTTCCGCTCGACCCGAAGCCGTGCAGTAGCAGGACGATTTTCTTGGGCGGCTCTCCGGAGCGCGGCTTGAGGCTGGCTCCGTTTACGATCTTGGACAAGGTCATGCACCCCATATGGGTATCGCTGGCCATTTGTCAGCCTAGCGTCTCCCCAGTTCAGCTGGCGGCCGCTGCCCAGAGCGGATGCCGGATCATCGCGCGTCCAAACAAGTCCGACGAGATCAGTCCCTCAAGCCAGCGCCTGAGCGTCTGCGGCGCCTCCGCTTCGAACCACGCCGGATCGACGCCCGCAAACTGGCGCACGAAGGGAAAGATTGCGATGTCACTGAACCCTCGCGCACTCCCGCCGAGATAATTCCGATCGCCGAGCTTTGCGTCGAGCCGACAGAGCATGGCGAGACCGGCGGCGCGATGCATCAGTGGATCCTCACCATGGCGCGCCGCATATTTGTAGTAGTCGAGATGATACTTGAAATCGCCGTCATAGTCCGCGACCAGGCCGGGCTCCGCGGCTGCCATCCACCCTTCGGGATCGTTCTGGTCCAATGACCAGCGCATGATATCGATGCTCTCGTCGATCGCCTGGCCGTTCGCGAGGACGAGCACCGGCACGGTGCCCTTGGGGGAGGCAGCCAGCATCGCAGCCGGCTTGTCGCGCAGCAATATCTCCCGATGTTCATAGGCAACGCCGCTAGCGATCAGCGCCATGCGGCCACGCATCGCATAAGGACAGCGGCGAAAGCTGTAGAGGATCGGCTGCTCGTGCATTTGCCAGCGGCATAGCGGAGCGGCCGCGCGAACGTACAGCCCCATCCTGATAGAGCGCGGATAAAAATGGCCGATAGTGGACTGGCAGCTTTTGTCCGTCGTGCGGCAAAAGCTGCCACCGCTATAACACCTTCTGGCAGGCTGCGACCCAAGGCGCTTCAGTCAAGCAGCGCGAGCGTAGCTGCTTTCTGCATTTTGGTCGTCTCGGCGAGGATGGCTTCACGCGAAATGCCGGTTTCGGCATGTAGCAGCTCTGTGGCTACGTAGCCGAACTCGACAAGCATCCGCATGCGAAGCCATATCTGGTCCCGCGACCGGTCGGGCAAGAAACGGGCGAACGCATCGGTAAGCTTGTCCGACACATAGCGATGGGATTCGATCCGAATGTGCTCGAGGCGTGGGCTGGAGTGCAGGGCCCGCTCGATCCAGATGCCGCCCGGTTCGGCCTCAGTTATTTCGGCCGTCTCCCGAAGCAGATCCCCTGTGTGCTCCGCATAGGCTTCGATTCCGCCGTCTGCGTGACATTCCAGCCAGCGCTCGAGAGCCTCGTTCTGACGGTCCATCAACCTTTCGCCAAGCGCAGCGATAACCTCATATTTGTCGCCGAAATAATAGTAGAGCGCAGGAGGCGTGACGCCTGCGCGTTCGCAAATGAGATTGGTGGTGATCCGGTCGATCCCGAACTCGGCAAGCAGCTGGCTCGCCGTGTCGAGCAAGCGCTCACGCGTCGACTGCTTCTTGGCCCCTCCAGAGGCGTCTTTCGGCTTTGATTTCACCACCGCGATCCATTTCCCTACTCTGCGACACCCTCACGCCCAGCGATTAGCACATTTGCAAGCCCCGTTGCACTCATATAGCAAATACTATAATATAGTAATAGCTATAACAGGTCTGGGGATGTAAAAATGCTGAAAATCAAGGACGAACTGCGATTCTCTGTCGCCGTGTTTTCGATGGTAGCTGCTGCCATGCCGGCCCTCGCAAGTGCGCAGGAGCAAGGAACCGTCGCCAACTCGGATGAAGGTATCGGCGACATCGTCGTCACCGCGCAGCGCCGCGAACAGAATTTGCAGGACGTCCCTGTCGCCGTCACCGCCTTCTCGGGCGACACGATCGCCGATCTCGGCATCCAGTCGAGTTCGGACATCGCGGCCGTCGTCCCGAACGTCGAGATCGGCCTCCCCGGCGGCGAGGGCAACCAGCCGCTGATCTATATCCGCGGCGTCGGGCTCGCCGACACCAATTCGAACAACGCCGGACCGAACGGCGTCTATGTCGACGAAGTCTATGTGAGTTCGCCGGGCGCACAGACCTTCCAGCTTTTTGACCTCGAACGCGTCGAGGTGCTGAAAGGCCCGCAAGGCACGCTTTATGGCCGCAACGCCACCGGCGGCGCGATCAACTTCATCACCGCGAAGCCGAGCAAGGATTTCCAGGCGCAGGCCTCGCTCTCCTATGGCTCGTTCGACACGATCAGCGGCGAGGCGGCCATCGGCGGCCCGATTTCGGACGGCGTGCGGTTCCGCCTGTCGGGTACCGGCACCCATTCGAACGGCTACATCCACAATCTGCTGACCGGGCGCCGCGAGAATGGTCAGGGCAGCTTCGCGCTGCGCGGCCAGATCGCGTTCGACGTCGCCGACAATTTCGATGCGCTGCTCAGCGTCCACGGCGGCAAGGTCGACGTCCGCTCGCCGCAATATCGCAGCCTCGGCATCCTCGACCCCGCGACGGGCTTTACGACGCCCTGCGCCGAAGATGCGATCCGCGCGAACCAGTGCGGCAATGTCTTCGGCTATGTGAGCCCCGAAGGGTTCTACGACGGCAATTACAATCGCAGCGACCGGCTTGTCGTGAAGAATTGGGGGACGTCGGCGCGGCTGAACTGGGAGCTGGACGGCGTCACCATCACCTCGATCTCGGCGTATGACTGGAACGACAAGCTGCACCGCGAGGATACGGACGCGAGCCCCGCGTCGCTCCTCGATATCGACTATGGCGTCCGGTCGAAGACCTTTACGCAGGAATTGCGGCTGTCGGGGTCGGGCGGCGGCATCAACTGGGTGTTCGGCGGCTATTATCTCCACGAGACAGCTGTCGCAGAACCAGACCGGCGACCTGTTCCGCGAGTTGCGCCCGCTGACGCCCGATGGCGGCGCCGATACCGGCGGCGTGACGACGGGCGGCGCGCCGGTGCTCTTCTCGCGCACGCTCAACCGCCAGACCATCGACGCCATGGCGATCTTCGGCCAGGCGGAAATCGAGCTGGCTCCGAGCCTGCGCGCCACGCTCGGCGGACGTTATAATTTCGAACGCAAGCACTTCACCGCCACGGCGCAGCTCGAGGACGACGTCATCGACGGCTTCCCGATCCCTGGCGGCGTGCTGCCGCTCTATGCGTTCGACAATCGCAAATCGTTCGAGAATGTCTCGTTCAAGATCGGGCTCGACTATGACATCACCGACGATGTCATGGCCTATGCCAGCGTATCGACGGGCTTCAAAAGCGGCGGCTTCAACGGCGGATTCCTGAGCTTCGATCCCGCCGAGGCGGCGGTGCAGGCGCAGCCGTTCGAAGAGGAAACGCTGACGGCCTATGAAATCGGCCTCAAGTCGACCTTGTTCGACCGCCGGCTCCGTTTCAACGCCGCGGCCTTCTATTACGATTATAAGGACCTGCAACTCTACACGCTGATCAACACCGGCGCGATCCCGCTCACCCTGCTCGACAATGCGGCGAACGCGACCATCTATGGCGCCGAGTTCGAGATGATCGCCAAGCCCGCCGACCGCTTCGACATCACGCTGAACCTCGGCCTGCTCGATACCGAGATCAAGGATTTCACGAGCAGCGGCGCCGATTTTTCGGGCAACCGGCTCGCTCTGTCGCCGACCCTCACCTTCAGCGGCATCGCCAATTACGAGATTCCGTTGTCCGACAAGCTCGCGCTCGCGATCCAGCCGTCGGTCTCGTACCGCTCGCGCCAATATTTCTCGGCAGACAATAGTCCGCTGCTCGAACAGAAGGGCTATTGGCTCGTCGGTGGACGCATCGCACTCAAGGATACCGACGATCGCTGGGAAGCGGCGGTGTTCGCGCGCAACCTGACTCGCAAGAAATATATCAACTATGCCGTCGACCTCAGCGATTTCGGCTTCATCGAGCAGTTCCGCGGCGAACCGCGGATGTTCGGGGTCGACTTCCGGGTCAAATATTGATGCGCGCTCCGCTGTTCCTTCCCGCCCTGCTCCTGCTGGCGGGATGCCAGCCGGAGCCGCCGGCGAAGCCCATGACGCCCGAGCAAAGCGCGGCGCTGAAACCCGCCGATGCGCGCATCGCGGGGCTGTACGAACAGGCGTGCAAATCGTGCCACACGGTTCCCGACACCGGCGCGCCGCTGGCGGGCGACCGGACGCAATGGGATGCGCGCTGGGCAAAGGGCGAGGATGCGCTGCTGAACAGCACGATCCGCGGCCTCAATGGAATGCCGGCGGGGGGGCAATGCTTCTCCTGCTCGCCCAATGATTACAAGGCATTGATACGCTTCATGGCGGGGAGAGAGTGATGGGCAAGATCACACGGCGCGCATTGCTCGCGGGCGGCGGCATCATCGGCGTCGGCGCGCTCGGCGCCGGCGGGATCGCGGGGCGCAACTGGATGCGCGACCGCGAACCGCCGCTGCCCGCATCGCAGGATGCCAAGGGGCGACTGCTGTGGAGCAACTGGTCGGGCAGCGCGACCTCCTATCCCGCAAAGCGCGCCGCGCCGAAGAGCGAGGAAGAACTGCTGTCGATCCTGACCAGGGCGCCCGCGCCGGTGCGGCCCGTCGGATCGGGGCACAGCTTCACCGCGCTGGTGCCGACCGACGGCACGCTGCTGACGCTCGACGGCATGGCGGGGCTCGTCGGCCACGACGCGGCGAAACAGCAGGCGACGATACGCGGCGGCACCCGCCTCGCCGACCTGGGGCCCGCGCTCGCGGCGATCGGGCAGGAAATGGTGAACCTGCCGGATATCAACAAGCAATCGATCGCGGGTGCGATCGCAACCGGAACGCACGGCACCGGACGCGGCATCCAGGCAATGCATGGCGCGATCGTCGCGATGCGGATCGCGACCCCGACGGGCGAGATCATCGAATGCAGCGCCACGCAGAAACCCGAGATATTCAACGCCGCGCGCGTCGGCCTCGGCGCCTTTGGCGTCGTCACCGAAGTGACGTTGCAGAATCAGGCGCTGGCCCGCGTCGCCAAGCGCGTCGAGATTCGCACGACCGAAGAGGTGTTCGAGGATTGGCCTTCGCTCCGCCAGCGGCACCGCAACGTCGAATTCTATGTCCTGCCCTTCACCGGTCATTCGGTCACGATCACCCACGACGTGACCGACAAGCCGGTCAAGCCGCGCGGTCCCGACACCGACGTCGAGACGCTGATGGGGCTGAAGCAATTGCGCGACTGGTTCGAATATGCGCCGTCGCTGCGCCGCAAGTTCGCGGCTGAGGAACTGGCGAAGATTCCGCCCGAAGAGGTCGTCGACGAGGGCTGGAAATTGCTGTCGAACGAGCGGCCGGTGCGCTTCAACGAGACCGAATATCATCTGCCGATCGAAGCGCAGATTCCGGCACTGCGCGAAATATTGTCGGCGATCGAGACGCACCGCCGCGACGTCTTTTTCCCGATCGAAGTGCGCATCATCGCCCCCGACGATGCCTGGCTCTCGCCCTTTTACGGGCGCGAGAGCGGGTCGATCGCGGTCCATGCCTATTATCGCGAAGAGCATGACTTCTTCTTCAGCATCGTCGAGCCGATCTTCCGCCGCCACGGCGGCCGGCCGCATTGGGGCAAGCTGCACAGCCTGAAGGCGCGCGACCTCGCGGCGCTCTATCCGCGCTGGAAGGAAGCGGGCGAGGTGCGGCGCGCGCTCGACCCCGACGGACGAATGCTCAACGATTATTTGAAAGGGATCTTCCTCGATGGCTGAGGCGGCGAAGGGGCAGCGCTGGACGCGCCGCGCGGCGATCGTCGGCGGCGGGCTCGCGGTGGCCGGCGGCGTGGGCGTACTCGCCTCGCGCAAGAGCGACCATGGCGGCGCGCACGACCGCTATTTCGCCAATTTGTCCACCGCGCTGCGCAAGGCGGGGATCGCGCATCCGGTGCTGATCGTCGACCGGGCGCAGCTCGACCGCAACATCGCCGCGGCGCGCGCGACGCTGAAGCCCAAGGGCCTGCCGCTCCGCGTCGTCGTCAAGTCGCTGCCCGCCGCGGGGCTGGTCGACCATGTCGCGCGCGGCATGGCGACGAACCGCTTCATGGTCTTCAACGGCGCGATGCTGGAGATCATGGCGGCACGGCCCGACGCCGACCTGTTGCTCGGCAAGCCGCTGCCCGAAGCCGAGTTCGCCAGCATTTTCGACAAGATCGGCGCCGAAGCCGCGGGCCGCATCCAGTGGCTGATCGATACGCCCGCGCGGCTCAGCCAATATGCCGCGATCGCGGCCGCGCGCTCGATGGCGCTTCGTACCAATATGGAGATCGACGTCGGCCTTCATCGCGGCGGTTTTCCGGACGGCAAGGCACTGGCCGCCGCCGTCGACCTCGCGCGCACCCTTCCCCACATCACCGTCGGCGGGCTGATGGGCTATGACGCGCATGTCCCCAAGATGAGCGATCCCGACGAGGCTTATGCCGCCTCGCAGAAGCTGTATCGCTCGGCGACCACGGTGCTCCGCGAAAAGCTCGGCATCGATCCCGCCACGCTGACGCTCAACGGCGCGGGCAGCCCGACCTATGCGCGGCACGCACAGGGGACCGCGGCGAACGAGGTGTCGGTCGGCTCGGCCTTTGTGAAGCCGGTCGATTTCGATCTGCCCTCGCTCGCACGCCATGTGCCGGCGAGCTTCATCGCGACCCCGGTGATCAAGTCCGGGCGCATGAAGCTTCCCGGCAATGAATGGCTGACCGGGCCCTTGACCTTCATGGATCCCAATGCCGCGCGCGCCTTCTTCATCTATGGCGGGCACTGGCTCGCGACCCCGGTCTCGCCGCCAGGGCTCCAGTATAGCGACCTCTACGGGCGGTCGAGCAACCAAGAGATGCTCACCGGATCGACAAGCGTAGCGCTGCAACCCGACGATCACGTCTTCTTCCGCCCGAACCAGAGCGAGGCGATCTTCCTGCAGTTCGGCGATATCATACTCTTCGACGGCGAGACGATCGCGGGCAGCTGGCCGACCTTCCCTGCCTCGGCCTGAGTGAAGCGCCGCCGACCGCTTCAAATCTCCCGATTGGCCCGGCGCGAAGAATCTGCCAATCACCAGTTATGAGCGGCGGGGAGAGCAGCGCGAGCGACCGACCGGAAGGGAGCCCCGGCGACGGCTGGCTGGGTTCACCGCCGGCCCCTTCCGAAATCGCCGCGACGCTCTTTGCGGGCGTGACGGGCATCATGTTCGCGGGCGTCGGCCCGTTGCTGCTCGGTTCGCTCGAACATTCCGGGCGGCTCAGCACCTCGCAGATCGGACAGGCCGGAACGATCGAATTGCTCGCGCTGGGGCTCGCTGCCGGCCTGACCGGATCGGTTGCGGGCACGCGGAGATTGCGGCCGCTCGCGATCCTCTGCGGGCTGCTGATCGCGCTGTTCAACGGACTGACGATATGGAGCGATGGTTGGCCGCTCGTTGTCCTGCGCGGCCTCGCGGGCCTGCCAAGCGGTGCGCTGGTCTGGCTGATGACGGCGCTCATCGTACGCGCGCCGCGCCCCGAACGCTGGGCGGCAATCTATCTGACGGTTCAGACCCTCGCACAATTTCTGGTGGTCGCCGCGCTCGGATCGTGGATATTGCCGTCGTTCGGCGTGGATGGCGGCTTCGCTGTCCTGGCGGCAATGGGCGCGATAGCGACGGTTGCGGGCGCCGTCGTCCCTCGCCACCTTTCTCCCCTGCCCGTAACCGATGCAGAACCAAGCGGCCTCCCGACGCCGCGCGGATTGTCGGCGCTCGCGGCGGCCTTCTGCTTCAACGCGGCCATTCTCGCATTATGGATCTACATCGAGCCGCTGTCGCGGCAATCCGGGCATCCCGCCGGAACGGCCGACCTCGCGCTGGCGCTTTCGCTCGCGGCGCAGGTGATCGGCGGGCTGCTCGCCACCCTGCTTGCCGGGCGGGTGCGTTGGTTGCCAGCGCTTCTGGCGTCGCAGGCAGCCATGGCAATGCTGATGCTGCTCTTCGCATCTGCACTCGGCCGCGATCTCTTCCTTGTCGCGGCCACGTTGTTCGGCGGGCTATGGATGTTCGCCGCCCCACTCCTCGTCCCGCTCGCGATCGAGGCCGACCCGACGCGCCGGTCGGCATCGCTGGGTTCGGGCGCCGCGCTGCTCGGTTGCAGCGCCGGTCCCCTCATCGCGTCGATGATGGTCGGCGCCGGCAATGTCAGGGTGGCAGCAATCGCCGGGAACTGCCTCATGCTCGCGGCGATCGCGATCGTGCTTCTCGTTCATTCGACACGTCGCGCGACGAGCGAGCCGACGCCCTAGGCCGCTCGGTTCACCGAAACATTTTGGCGCTAACGGAAAAGCGGGCACCGGGTATCGGCCGGCGCCCGCGTCCGCTTCACGCGCGGATGAACTTCAGAATGTCCGCGTTGACCACATCGGCGTTGACCGTGAGCATGCCGTGCGAGAAGCCGGGATAGATGATGAGTTCGCTGTTCTGCAGCAGCTTGTCCTGCATGAGGGCGCCGGTCTTGTAGGGCACGACCTGATCGTCGTCACCCGCCAGCACGAGCGTCGGCACGGTGATCGCTTTCAGATCATCGGTCTGGTCGGTTTCGGAAAAGGCCTTGATGCCTTCATAATGCGCCTTGGCGCTTCCCGTCATGCCCTGACGCCACCAGTTCTTGATCACGCCTTCGGACGGTTCGGCGCCGTCACGATTATAACCGTAGAATGGCCCCGCCGGCACATCGAGGAAGAATTGCGCGCGGTTGGCGGCGAGCGCGGAACGGAAGCCGTCGAACACTTCGACCGGCGTGCCGTCGGGATTGCCGTCGGTCTTGACCATCAGCGGCGGCACCGCACTCACCAGGACCGCCTTGGCGACGCGGCCCTGCGGCTGGCCGTGCTTCGCGACATAGCGCGCGACCTGCCCGCCACCAGTCGAATGGCCAATATGGATCGCGTTCCTGAGGTCGAGATGCTCGGCGACCGCCGAGGCGTCGGCGGCATAATGGTCCATGTCGTGGCCGTCGCTGACCTGGGCCGAACGCCCGTGCCCGCGCCGGTCGTGCGCGACGACGCGAAAACCTTCCTTCAGGAAAAACAGCATCTGATTGTCCCAGTCGTCGGCGCTCAGCGGCCAGCCGTGATGGAAATGGATCGGCTGCGCGTCCTTCGGTCCCCAATCCTTGTAGAAGATTTCGGTGCCGTCGCTCGTCGTCACATAAGGCATGATCATTCTCCTCGGGCAAAAATTGGCAATACAGATTTCATAATGCGGGCAAGGGCTGCAAGGGACGCGGAAGATACAGGACCATCTGGGCATCCTTGACGACATCGAACCGCAGGATGGACTTCGCGCCCAATCCGCCCAGCAACTGGCTGATCGGACCATCGGCGCGTGACAGTTTAACGTCTCGAGGCAGCAGCGTCTGCCCGAATTCGATCGGGTTCGTCACGAACTGCGTCTGACGCCATTCGCCATCGACGAGGCCGATCGACGTGTTCGTCGAGAGCCGCGATTGCGAGGGAACACGCTGGAGCGCAGGAAGCGGCGCCGTCAATGTGACATCTGGCGTTCCGCCGGTTGCCGCGATACGCGCCGCAACGCCGGCAGCCGAGATATCGAGCCCGATTTCGGTTCGCCATTTCGGCAATTGATAGCCGTACACGCCCCTCACCCGCGCGATCTCGGTATCGACCGGCAATGCCAGCACATGCGCGAAAAAGCTCTGCCGCCGCATCGACGTCATGAGTTCGAGTGCATGTGGCCCGCGCGCGCCGGGGCGCCGGACGACGATGGCGACAGACACTTCGTTATACGGATCATTGTCGCAGACCGCGTAGGAGAAGAAGGTCAGCGCCACGAGTCCATGGCCGGGGAAGGCACGCAGCGGCTCCAGCGGCGCGGGCAGCATCGAACGCAGTTTCTTCACCGGCGCGAGCATCAGCGCCTGCACATGGCTGGTGCGATAATAGAAGTTCGGCGCCCAGGCCGGACCGACCCGAGAGGAAGCCATGACCTTAGGGATGCGACGAAAGAAATCGACATTCCTGACGGCTGGATCCTTCGCCACCTCATCGAGATCGGGGTTCATCCGGAACCGATCGTAATAGCCTCCGGCCAGCACCGGCACTTTGCGCCCGGCGAACTCGATCTCGGTAAATCGCTCAGCCATGATCGGCGGCCTCCCGCGAAACGCCGCGGGGGCGAAGTCCACCGGCCGGCATCTGAATGCTAACCTTCAACCCCTGTTTAAGGTCAAGGCCACGAGCCCGTTCGAGCGCCCGTGCCATTACGCTGACATCTTTGTGCGGCCAGCCATCCAGCGGCGGTAGGCACGTCCGTTGCGCTTGGCGTCGAACTGCGCGAGGAGCAACGCCCACACCGGCGACACGTCAGGATTGGTTCGACGTTTCCGGCCGAGGCGGACGAGCTGGTATCGCACCGCTGCCATATGCGCCGACGAAGCGACCGGCTTGTTCTTCCATTCAATCGGCTTCAGCGCCGGCGCGTCGTCGCGGCCGAGCCGCCACGCGCGCGGCAGACCGGGCTCGATGGCGAGCGCGGTGGCAATCCCCGCCATCGCGACGCCGCTTTCGATCACCGCCTCGGCAACCGCCCGGCGGCGGATGCCGCCCGTCACCATCAGCGGCATCGTCGCGACCGCCGCGATCTCCTTGGCAAATTCAAGGAAATAGGCTTCGCGGGCGAGCGTGCGGTCATCGCGTGCGGTCCCCATCATCGCCGGCGCCTCATAGCTGCCGCCCGACAATTCGACGAGATCGACGCCGAGGGGTGCCAGCATTTGGACCACGGCGCGCGCATCATCGGGCGAAAAGCCGCCGCGCTGAAAATCGGCGGAATTGAGCTTCACTGCAACCGCGAAGTCCGGCGCGACCGCCGTCCGAATATCGCGGACGATATCGAGGAGCAGGCGGGCGCGGTTTTCGAGACTGCCGCCCCATCGATCGGTACGCCGGTTCGATAGCGGCGAGAGGAACTGGCTCAGGAGATAGCCGTGCGCGGCATGGACCTCGACACCGGTGAAGCCTGCGCGCTCGGCGAGCCGCGAAGTCGCGACGAAGCGCTCGCGAACCTCGTCGATCTCGGCTTCGGTCATTTCGCGCGGCACGGGGAAGCGGTTCGACTGCGCCCCGAGATCGAGAGCGATCGCCGACGGCGCGAGCGTCTCCTGCCCCAGCCCCGCCGGCATCTGACGTCCCGGGTGGTTGATCTGCATCCAGACCTGCGCGCCCTTTGCGCGCGAGACCTCGGCCCAGATCCTGAAACGACCCAGATGGCGGTCATCCTCCAGCACCACGCCCGCCGGCCCGGTCATCGCGCGCGCGTCGACCATCACGTTACCGGTGATGATCAGCCCCGCCTCGCCCTCGGCCCAAGCGCGATAGAGGCTGATCAGCGCGTCCGACGGCGCATGATCGCCATCGGCCATATTTTCTTCCATCGCCGCCTTGGCGATGCGGTTGGGAATCGTGGCGCCATTGGGCAGCGCCAGCGCGGAAAAGAGCGACATTTTCGAGTCTCCGAAAGAGAGGTTTGACATCTTCTAACCTTGAAGTTAAATTTAAGGTCAAGCTTCAATTTCGAGGGACCAAAAATGAAGATCGGCGAGCTCGCCAAGCGCAGTGGCCTGTCGCAATCGCGCATCCGCTTTTACGAAAGCATCGGCCTCCTCAAGATGGTCGACCGCCGGCCGAACGGCTACCGTACCTATCCGCCCGAGGCGCTCGTGGCACTCGAACTGATCGCGACCGCGCAGAAAGCCGGTTTCAGCCTAGACGAGATTCGCACACTCGTGCCCGGCGACCTCGATCGATGGGATCATGGCGCACTGATCCCGGCCTTGCGTCGCAAAGTCATCGAGATCGAGGAACTTGAGATTCGGCTCGCTGGCAGCAAGAAGCAGCTCGTTGCCCTCATCGCGGACATCCAGGCGAAACCCGACGATATTGATTGCGCCGACAACGCCCGCCGTGTGTTGAGCCGTATGCTCGGCGCCGACTTCGAAGGCACCCCGAAGCGTGCGAGCCCGCGATGAGGGTCTAAAGGAGCGAGGCGACTTTCTCGGCCGTCGCCTTCGCCGAAAAGGGATTCTGACCCGTCACCAACCGTCCGTCGACGACGACATTGGAAACAAACGGGATCAGCGCCTTCTCGTAAAGCGCACCGCGCGCCCTCATTTCCGCTTCGGCATTATAGGGCATTTTCGATGCCACCCCCGCCAGCACCTCTTCGGTCCAGGAGAAGCCAGTCACGGCCCGGCCGGCGACAAGCAATGATCCGTCGGAGAGCCCGACGTTGAGAAGTCCGCAATAGCCGTGGCAGACGGCCGACACGATTCTGCCCTGCTCCCATACTGCCCGGGTCAGCAGCTGCAGATCTTCGCTGTCCGAGAAATCCCACATCACCGCGTGGCCGCCGGTGAAGTAGATGGCATCGACGGTCGCCGGATCGACGTCGGCGGGCTGGGCGGTCGATTGAAGCAATGCCATCCGGGTTTCGTCGGCGAGCCAGGCTTTCGCGGACGCATCGAGCAACGGCCATTTCAGGGCCCGAGGCTCAAGCGGCGATAGGCCGCCTCGGGGACTGACGATGCGCTGCTCATATCCCTTCACCGCAAATATATCCCACGCATGGGTCAACTCGGATAGCCAGAGCCCGGTAGGCTGCGATGGATCGGCATAATGCGAAACATTGCTCACAACGTGGACGACGCGCTTGCTCATGCAGAAATCCTCGGCGGATGGCGGGCTCACAGCCCAAGATACTGCCCAACCAATAACCCTCATCCTCGGATGAAGGTCAATAGGTCCCTCAGATCAACGATCCGCGTTTAGCTTCGATTGGCCGATTGCGGACTGGCCGCTTGCGGACGTGAATCATCAAAAGCAGACCGAAGATCGCCGAACAGTCCGCGACGACCGCAAGCGACCGAAAAGAGGTCGGGCGACCATCGCATTTCCGACACCTGCGTAGTGTTTTCCCAGTTCGGGTTCTGAAGGGCACGCCGTGCAAACAATAGTCGAAACAGATATCGCATCAACGCGGGACGGCGTTCCCGGAACGCGCGGAAAAGATCGGCTGCACGAGCAACCCGTTCCCTCGGTATCGTTTGCCTGTCTCTTATACACATCTCCGAGCCCACGAGACACTGAGCGATCTC
>CAUUIU010000017.1:0-18176 GCA_963545025.1 uncultured Sphingopyxis sp.
CCTAATCCGGCAAACGCTTTCGCTCAGTGTCTCGTGGGCTCGGTGATGTGTATAAGTGACAGCTGCTCGACAGCTCGAGCCGGATCACCCGCGCGGGAGAAAAAAGCGACATCGACGCGGCTTCGGCGGCGAGGAGCGACGGGTCCTGCGACAATTGCGAGCCGGTGAGGTCGAGCCGCTCGGCATCCTTGCCAGCGAGGCCGATCAAATGGCTGGCAACGGCTTCCATCGTCGCTTCGTCGGGGCCGGTAAGGAGAGTGAAGCGAACCGCAGGGTCGAGGCGCGACAGGCGTTCGAGTTCGTTCGGCTTGACGCTTTTCATTGCCCTGAAGGCGTCGGGGCGGGCGCGGCTGCCGGCTGTCCGCCGCCGCGGTTCGCAAAGACCGCGAGGCGCGCAACGATCTGATCGGCGACCGCCGACGACAGCCGTTCGAGCGCCGATGATTCGGCGGCGATCGTCGCATATTCGCTGCCGACGACGTCGATCCCGGCGTCGGAGAAGGCCGTCGCGTCGACCAGAACTTCACCGCTCGCCGCATCGACGAGCTGGTAGCGCGCGCGCAGCGTGCGCCGTTCGCGCGTCACCGCATCGTCGGCGCGGACGCCGAAGCCGGTGATCGAATCTTCGAGCCGGACGTCGAGGCGGAGCCGCTTGCCCGCGCCCTCGCCGCCCTGCGTCGCCTGCAACCGGTCGCGAAGTGCGTTGCGGACGAGCCAGCCCGAATGCCCCTCGATCGGCGCGACATCGACATCGGCGAGCACCTGCGCCACCGCCCCCTTGCTGCCGTTCGCGTAGAGCGGACGCAGTCCGCAGCCGCCGACGGTGAGCGATGCTGCGACAAGGGCGGAGGTGAGGAGGGTTCGCATCAGGGAACGATATTCACCAAACGGTCCGGCACCACAATCACCTTCTTCGGCGCGGCGCCGGCGAGCAGTTCGACGATGCGCGGGCGTGCGAGCGCCGCCGCTTCCGTCGCATCCTTGTCGAGGCCTTTGGCAATGGTCATCGTATCACGCAGCTTACCCGCCATCTGGATCGCGATTGTCACCTCGTCATCAACGAGCAGTGCCGGATCGGCGATCGGCCACGCGGCGTCGGCGACCATGGCGGTCGTGCGCTGGCTTTCGGGAAGCGCGGCCCATGCCTCTTCGGCAAGATGCGGCATCATCGGCGCGACGAGCAGGATCAGGGCGCGGCACGCCTCGGCACGCGTCGCCGAAGGTTTCGCCTTTTCGACCTCGTTGGCGAGCGCGTGAATCTTCGCGACCGCCTTGTTGAAGCCGAGCGATTCGATGTCGGCGGCGACGCCGGCGATCGCCTGATGCAATTTGCGCGCGAGGGCCTTGTCCTCACCGCCGTCGCCCGCATTTTCGGTATCGCCGAACAGGCGCCACAGGCGCTGGACGAAGCGCCAAGCGCCCTCGATACCGGCCTCGCTCCACGGCAGGTCGCGCTCGGGCGGGCTGTCGGACAGCATGAACCAGCGCGCGGCGTCGGCGCCATATTGGTCGAGGATCGCGTCGGGATCGACGACATTCTTCTTCGACTTCGACATCTTGATCACACGGCCGATGTCGACCGGCGCGCCATCGGCGGTCAGCGTCGCGCCATCGGCGCTGCGCTCGATCTCGTCGGGGGTGAAGAAAAGCGGCGCATGGCCTTCGCCCTGCTCGCGGCTGTAGGTTTCGTGCGTCACCATGCCCTGCGTGAACAGGCTTGCGAAGGGCTCGGCAATGTCGATCATCCCCATCTTCTGCAAGGCGCGCGTCCAGAAGCGCGCGTAGAGCAGGTGAAGGATCGCATGCTCGATGCCGCCGATATATTGGTCGACGGGCAGCCAGCGGCGGATCACCTCGGGATCGAACGGCTTGTCCGACGGCGAGCTGGCGAAGCGCAGGAAATACCAGGACGAATCGACGAAGGTGTCGAGCGTGTCGGTTTCACGCACCGCCTCGCCGCCGCAGCTCGGGCAGGCGACATGCTTCCACGTCGGATGGCGGTCGAGCGGGTTGCCGGGGACCGAGAAATCGACATCCTCGGGCAGGATGACGGGGAGCTGGCCCTTGGGCACCGGCACGGTGCCGCAGGCCTCGCAATGGATGAACGGGATCGGCGTGCCCCAATAGCGTTGACGCGAGACGCCCCAGTCGCGCAGCCGCCACACGGTCGTGCCCTTGCCCCAGCCCTCATGCTCGGCGCGCGTGATGACGGCGGTCTTCGCTTCGTCGATCGTCATGCCGTCGAGGAAATGGCTGTTCACCAGCTTGCCGGGGCCGGCATAGGCCTCGGTACCGGTGAAATGCTGTTCGGTGTCGTCGCCGTCGGCGATCACGCGATAGACCGGCAGCTCATATTTATGCGCAAAATCGAGGTCGCGCTGGTCGTGCGCCGGGCAACCGAAGATCGCGCCGGTGCCATAGTCCATCAGCACATAGTTCACGACCCAGACCGGCAGATGCCAGTTCGGGTCGAGCGGATGTTCGACCGCAAGGCCGGTGTCGAAACCCATCTTCTCGGCGGTGTCGATCTGTTCCGCGGCGGTGCCCTGACGGCGGCATTCCGCGATGAACGCGGCAAGCTCGGGCGAATCCTTGGCGAGGCGTTCAGCCAGCGGATGGTCGGGCGAAATCGCCGCGAAGCTCGCACCGTAAAGCGTGTCGGGGCGCGTCGTGAAGACGTCGAAACCGACCGCGCCGCCGGCGAGCTTGAAGGAGAATTCCAGTCCCTGCGACTTGCCGATCCAGTTTTCCTGCATCAGCCGCACCTTGTCGGGCCAGCTGTCGAGCGCGCCCAGCCCTTCGAGCAGTTCGTCGGCGAAGTCGGTGATCTTCAGGAACCACTGCGACAATTTCTTCTTTTCGACGAGCGCGCCCGAGCGCCAGCCGCGACCGTCGATCACCTGCTCGTTCGCGAGCACGGTCATGTCGACCGGATCCCAGTTCACATAGCTATGCTTGCGCGTGACGAGGCCTGCGGCAAACAGGTCGAGGAACAGCGCCTGTTCCTGCCCGTAATAATCGGGCTCGCACGTCGCGAGTTCGCGGCTCCAGTCGATCGCGAGCCCCAGCCGCTTCAGCTGGCCGCGCATCGCCGCGATATTGTCGCGCGTCCAGCCGCCCGGATGGACGCCCTTTTCCATCGCGGCATTTTCGGCGGGCATGCCGAAGGCGTCCCAGCCCATCGGGTGCAGAACGTCGTGGCCGGTCATCCGCTTGAAGCGCGCGAGCACGTCGCCCATCGCATAGTTGCGGACATGCCCCATATGGATGCGCCCCGACGGATAGGGGAACATCTCGAGGATATAGGCCTTGGGCTTGTCGGCCCCGTCCGCATTCTTGGTGTCGGTGGTGGCAAAGCTGTTCGCCGCCTCCCACGCCTGTTGCCAGCGGGCGTCGGCGGCGAGTGCGCCAAAGCGCGTTTCGCGGGTCATTCTTAACTACCCTGTCTGTTTGCGGGCGCGCGTCCGCGCCGGGATTAGCCTTCGATGGCGCTGCGGCGCAGGTCGCGGGCGCGGGTGAGGATGATTTCCTCGAGCTTCTGCACCGTCGCCGCCTGAACCGGCGCGTCGACCCAGGTGCCGCCCTGCGCGATCTGGCGCGAGGCGGCGACGCGCAGCGCGTCGGCACGCAGGTCGCGGTCGAGGATCGAAACGGTGACCTTCATCCGCTCGCCCGGATTGCCGGGGTTCGCGTACCAGTCGGTGATGATCACGCCGCCCGAGCTGTCGGCCTGGAGCAGCGGCATGAACGACAGTGCGTCGAGCGAGGCGCGCCACAAATAGCTGTTCACGCCGATCGTCGTGACCTGGCTGGCCGCCATGTCCGACCGCGGCCGCTCCTTGCCCGCGCAGGCCGACAGACCGACGGCGGCGAACGCAACGAGCGCGAGCGT
Organism: uncultured Sphingopyxis sp.; assembly: GCA_963545025.1. GTDB lineage: Bacteria > Pseudomonadota > Alphaproteobacteria > Sphingomonadales > Sphingomonadaceae > Sphingopyxis. The sequence goes on from CAUUIU010000017.1 coordinate 3,893, forward strand.
AGCCGTGCGACGACCGGTCAAAGCAAGGACGGTAAGCTTGGGCATCCGAAACACCTTATATTAAAAGCGCCGCCGGACATCGAAACCGCACCGCGCATGCTGGAATTTCCAGCGTCTCTATCGCCCTTGTCCGCGTCCGGCAAGCGCGGCAATATTCGGCTTGCCGCCGTTCATCATTGGGTCAGGCTGAGCCAAACTGTGGTGATCGCGCAACAATTTCGGCGAAAAGCTTGTCCCCTGCGATTAATCGGTCGGGATTCACTGGAATTCTTGCGCCCCGCGTCCTATCTGCAGAATCGATTGGGGTTGGAGTCGCAGAGCAATGGTGCGGAAAACTCGGCATTACTGGAGAGGAAGTCTCGCCGTTCTGGCGGTGGTTTCGCTCGCCCTGCCGCCCGCCCTCGCCGCGATGACGCGCGCCGACCGCATCCGCGACACCGCGCTTTCCGAAACCCTGCTGGGCCAGTTCACCCCCGCATCGGGCGATCCGCGCCTGATCGCGCGCTATGCGAAGATGTCGGCCGAACAGCGCCGCGGCTTCAGCTTCACTCCTGCCCTGACCGACGAAAATCGCAAGAACCGCGCGATCACCGTGGTGATTCGCGCCGGAGACGAGACGAGCGCGACGCGCACCGCCGCGCTGGCCGCGGGCCGCGCCAAGGCGCCGATCGCGATCACGCCGGTCGCCTATAACCTCGGCGCATCGGTCGGCTTCGAGAAATTCGTGACTCCGGCGCTGCCGCGCGGAACCGATCTTCGCAACCTGCCGGTCGCCAAGGCGCCCGAACAGGATGAAAAGAAATCGCGCTTCGCCACGCGCATGGTCAACCGGCCGAGCGATCCCGCGGGCGCGACCGACCGCCTGACCGCGCCCGGCAGCGACCAGGCCGTCGATGTCGTCAGCAGCTATCGCCTGACCAAGAATATCGATGTCACCGCCGGGGTCCGTTACAAGAGCGACGACCGGCTCGAGCCGCTGACCGATACGCGCCGTGACAGCCAGGCGGTCTATGTCGGAACCGCCTTCCGCTTCTGACGCGTCCGGCGCTTCGCCGCTTTTTCATCCCATGTATCGATGGCCGCCCAACCGGGATTGATCCCGCTCGCGCGGCCGAGCGCGCGGGCGCGCGCCGGTGTCATCCCGCCCAGCGCGATCGCCTGCCCGCCCGCCAGCCGCCCAAGGCGCAGCCATGCCGCGCGGCCGAGCGCGGACGTGCCGGGGTGCGAGCGCGTGAGATGCAGCGGCGAGATGAAGACGCCATCGGCCCCTGCCCGGCGCGCGCGGCGCGCTTCGCGCATGCCATGGACGGGCATTGTCAGCAGCAGTCCGGCCCGGCGCGCCTGCACGGCGCGATTCGCGAGAGGCTGGCGGAGATGGACGCCATCGGCGCCCCAGCGCTTCGCCGTTTCGGGCGTGTCGGCCAGCAGCACGATCAGCCGGCGCGCACGCGCGATCCGGATCAGCTGTCGCAGCAGCCGCCAGCGCGCCCCGGGCGCCAGATCGTCGTGGCGGAGCACGATGCCGCTGCCCGGCGGCAGCAGCGCGGCGAGCGCGGACAGATCGGTCGCGGCCCGCGTATCGCTGAACAGCCATTGCCGGGGCAGAGCGGTCGGGGGGTGGCGTCGGACCATCGCCCTTTCTATAGGCGCGTCGCGGGCCCGCGCAACGCGCGCCCTTGAGGGAAAAGCATATGAGCGATGCGGCGGACAGGCTGGCCGAAGTAAAGGCGAACATCGCCGACGCGGCGAAGCGCGCGCAGCGGCAGCCGGGCGACATTCGGCTGATCGCAGTATCGAAAACGCACAACGCCGACGCGATCCGTCCGTTGATCGCCGCCGGGCAGCGCGACTTTGGCGAGAATCGCGTGCAGGAGGCGGCCGCCAAATGGCCCGCGCTGCGCGCCGAGGCACAAGGCATTGCGCTCCACCTGATCGGCCAACTGCAATCGAACAAGGCCGAGGAAGCGGTGGCGCTGTTCGACGCGATTCACTCGGTCGATCGCTCCTCGCTCGTTCAAGCCTTGGGCAAAGCGTGCGACAAGGCAGGCAAGCAGCCGCAGCTGTTCGTGCAGGTCAATGTCGGCGACGAGGAGCAGAAGGGCGGCTGCGCGGTCGCCGACCTGCCCGCGCTGCTCGCCGAGGCGAAGGAAGCCGGGCTAACGATCGACGGGCTGATGGCGATTCCGCCCGCCGAGGTCGAGCCCGCGCCCTATTTCGCGCTGCTCGACGAACTCGCCGAGCGGCACGGACTGCCGCTGCGCTCGATGGGCATGAGCGGCGACTATGAAAATGCCGTGATGCTGGGCGCGACGCATGTGCGGGTCGGGACGGCGCTGTTCGGCGGGCGCGTTTAAGGCAAGGCGAGCCAGCCGGCGAGCGCCCCGCCCGCTATGAGGGCCGGGGCGACCCACGGACCTTTCAGCCGCCAGACCAGCGCCGCCGCAAGTCCGAACAGCAAGAGCGCGATCGGCCAGTTCGACACGCGCACGCCCGTCGCCTCGCCGAGTTGGACCAGCGTCGCGGCGATGATGCCGACCACCGCGGCGGCGACGCCCGCCAATATCCGGTGCAGCGCGGGGTTTTCGACCACGGCCTCGAGCCGTTCGAAGAGGATCAGCGAAAAAGCAAAGGCGGGAAGGAACATCCCGGCGGTGATCGCCAGCGCGCCGCCGAGCCCGCCGGCGACATAGCCGACAAACGTCGCGAAGATGACGAGCGGTGCGGGCAACACTCCCGCGAGCGCGATGCCGTCGAGGAAGGTCGCATCGCCGATCCAGCCGCGCCCCACCGTGTCGGCGCGTACATAGGGGATGGCGGTATAGGCGCCGCCGAAGGTCAGCAGCCCGCCCTTCAGGCCCGCGACGAACAGCGCCAGCAATGTCACCGGCGCGCCCGTCGCGATCGCCGGCCCGCCATCGGGCAGGACGACGAAGCGAACCGCGGCGGCGACAGTGATGGCGGCGACCGCGATCAGCGCCGCGATAGCAGGGCGATGCGCGGCGGCATAGGCGAGGCCGCCGGCAAGGAGCGGGATCCAGAAGGGCACACCCGCGAGCGTGAGGACGAAGCTGGCGGCCGCGATGATCGCGAGCGGCCGGTCCTCGACGATATGCTGACCGATTCGGACCACCGCGCGCAGGATGATCGCGAGCACGACGATCTGCACCCCCAGCAAAACACCCGTGAGGCCCGCATTGCCGGCGATCCAGCTCGTATAGAGCCACCCGGCCAGCAGCATCAGGAGCAGCCCCGGCAGCATGAACCCCAGTCCCGCCAGCACGCCGCCGATCCGGCCGCGCGCGACCATGCCCAGATGCACGCAAAGCTCGTGCGCTTCCGGGCCCGGCAGCACCTGAAGCACCGCGAGCAGCCGGTTGAAGCGCGCCGACTCGATCCAATGCTCCTGCTCGACCAGCGCCTGGCGGATCATCGCGATCTGCGCCACAGGCCCACCAAAAGCGACAAAGCCGAAACGCAGGAATTTCAGGAAAAGCGCCGTCAGGCCGAGTTGCGATGGATGGGGGTTTTCCATATCGGTGGTCATATCAACGCTCCGAGCGCCGCATCTGCGACGGATGGAGCGGACTTGGACGATCGCCGTCTAAACGGGCGCCCGCTTTGGCCCGTTGCGTCCGATATCGGCGAAGATCGGGCGCAAAGTCAATGCCGGCGACGGGCGCTATTGATATTCCACCGTCACCGGGATCCGCCCGCGATAATCGCCGTCGTCGAGACCGGCGATCTGGAGCCGGCCGCCGAAGCGGAATTGCAGACGCCCGTCGGCGCCGAGCCGGGGGGCTGCCGACAGGTCGGTGACGAGGCCGGTGACGCGGGCGGTACGGCCATGCCCGCCCTCGAGATCGACCGTTGCCGGCAGGATCACGCGGATTTCGGCACCGGGCTCGCCGCGCACCGTGACGGTGCCGGTGAGCGCGAACCCGCCGAGGTCGACGACATCGCCGCGCACGCGACGGGCGCCCGAAGCGGGGTCGATCTCGACCTCGCCGCCCATCGCGCCGACCGCAACGCGGCCCATATCGAGCTGGGTTTCGACATCGACGCGCAGCGGGGTTTCGGCCTTGCGCGTCGCCACGCCGCCGCCGCTGGCGTCCTGTGCGCACAGCAGGCATTGCGCCGCGGCGGAGGGCGCACCCGTCAGCAACAGGGCCAAGCCAAGGAAAAGGCGCAATTTCACGCCTTTCCGATAGCCGCATTACAGTTAATCCGGAGTAAAAGCGGGGCGGCCTATGCTGCCCAAAGGGAGAAGGGCTCATAGCCCTTAATCCACTGGCCAGCGCGGCGCTTTTCCGCCAAACCCGCGCGATGAACGATAATATGCCGTCCCCCCGGCTGAATGCCCTCGCCACTGCGGTACCGGGCCACGATATCCATGCGGCCTTCATCGACTGGGCGACGCCGCGGCTGACCGACGCGCGCGTGCGGGCGCTTTTCGCGCGCATGGCGGCGCGATCGGGGATCGCACATCGCTGGTCGGTGCTGCCGCCCACGCCCGAAGGCGGATCGCCGGTGGCCTCGGGCGGCTTTTATGACGTTCCCGGCCTGCCGCCGACCTCGGCACGCATGGCGGCCTATGCCGAGCACGCCCCCAACCTTGCGATGCAGGCCATTGCGGCTCTCGGCAGCGCCTTCGACCCGGCGCGAATCACCCATATCGTCGTCGCGAGCTGCACCGGCTTCGTCGCGCCCGGGATCGACCAGATCCTTGCGCGGCGGCTTGGTCTGTCCTCGGGCGTCGAACGTGTGCTGATCGGTTTCATGGGCTGTTATGCCGGGGTGACGGCGCTTAGAACCGCGCGGCATATCGTGCGTTCGGAGCCGGGTGCGGTGGTGTTGGTAGTCAGCGTCGAGCTGTCGACGCTGCACCTGAGCCTCGCCGATGCGCCCGAGCCGCTGCTTGCGATGCTTCAGTTCAGCGATGGCGCGGCGGCGGGGATTGTCTCGGCCGCGTCCCATGGAATCGAACTCGGCGAAGGGCGCAGTCTCGCGCTCGACGATAGCGCCGACCTGATCCGCTGGGACATCGGCGACAAGGGGTTCGAGATGACCCTGTCGGGCGAGGTACCGGGACGGCTGCGCGAAACACTTGCCAGGCCGGAGGTGCGGCGCGCGCTGTTCGGCGACACCGGCGCGCCGCCGCTGCTGGCGGTCCATGCGGGCGGGCGGTCGGTGCTCGATGCGGTCGAACATGCGCTGGCCGTCCCGCCCGAAACCCTCGCCGAAAGCCGCTCGGTACTCGCGCGCTTCGGCAATATGTCGTCGGCGACGATCCTGTTCGTGCTCGCCGAGATGATGGCGCGCGGCGCAGAAGGGCAGGGGATCGCGATCGCCTTCGGACCCGGGCTCGCCGCCGAAGCGATCCGCTTCGACGCATGAACCCCCTCGCCAGCCTCGCCGTCCCGATCGAGCGCGAGGAGGAGATGGACGCGGCCGAGCTGTCGCCCGCGCGCTATGCCCGCGTCCTCGCCGACCTGTCGCGCATCAACGCGCTGACAATGGCGCCGCGGCCGACGCTCGGCTTTCTGGACCGGATTCGCGCCCGTGGCGCAGGAACAAAGCCCTGGCGCATTCTCGACGTCGGCTTCGGCGCGGGCGACATGCTCGCGCGGATCGCGCGTTGGGGCGAACATCGCGGCGTGGCGCTCGACCTTGCGGGGGTCGACCTCAACCCCAAGAGCGCCCCCGTCGCCGCAGCCCGGCTCGGCGGTCGGGCACGGCTGATCACCGGCGATTACCGCGATCTGGCGGGGCAGGGATGGGACGTCATCCTCTCCAGCCTCGTCACCCATCATATGACGCCCGCGCAGCGGGCCGAGTTCCTGCGCTTCATGGAGCGCGAGAGCGCGCGCGGCTGGCTGGTCAACGATCTCCATCGTCAGCGCCTGCCCTTTGCCGGCTATCCGCTGCTCGCATCGTTCGCATGGGTCGATCCGATCGTGCGGCGCGACGGGCAATTGTCGGTCGGTCGCAGCTTTCGCCGCGCGGAGTGGGCGGCGATGCTGGCGGAGGCGCTGCCCGATACGGCGGATCGATGCCGCATCTTCCGCAGCTTTCCTTATCGCCTGTGCGTCGAGCGCATCCGGTGAGCGATGTGATCGTCGTCGGCGCCGGGCCCGCCGGGTCGGCGGCGGCGATCGGGCTGGCGCGGGAGGGCGCCAAGGTTCTGCTACTCGAGCGCGCGCGCGAAACTGGCGATGCGCTGTGCGGCGGTTTCCTGAGCTGGCAGACCTTGGCGCGGATCGAGGCGCTGGGGATCGACGAGCAGGCGCTCGGCGGGCAGCGCGTCGCCTGCGTGCGGCTGTTCGCGGGCGCGCGATCGAGCGAGACGCCCTTGCCCGGCGCAGCGATGGGCGTGTCGCGGTACCGGCTCGACAGCGCCTTGCAGGCTGCCGCCGTAAAGGCAGGCGCCGGGATCGAACGCGGCGTGCATGCGACGGCAATCGACGAGGGTGCGGTCCAGACGCGCGACGGCGCGGTGCTTGCCGCGCCCGCCATCTTCCTCGCTGCGGGCAAGCATGGCTTTCGCGGATGTCCGCGCGAGCCGGCCGCGTGGCAGCGGAGCGATCCGGTGATGGGGCTGCGGCTACGGCTCCCCGCGCATCCCGCGCTCGACCGGCTGATCGGCGATGCGGTCGAGCTGCACCTGTTCGACCGCGGCTATGCCGGGCTCGTGCGACAGGAGGGCGGCAGCGGCAATCTCTGCCTCGCGGTCCACAAGTCGCGGCTCGATGAGGCCGGCGGCGATCCCGCGACGCTGCTCCGCGCACTCGGCGATGCGCTGCCCCGGCTCGGCGAGCGGCTGGCCCATGCCGACTGGTCGCGCGGGGTCGAGGCGATCGGTCATGTGCCCTATGGCTGGCGCACGCATGACACGGCACCTGGCTTGTTCCGGCTCGGTGATCAGGCGGGGGTGATTCCCAGTCTTGCAGGTGAGGGCATGGGGCTGGCAATTGCCAGCGCGGACGCCGCGGCGGCGGCGTGGCGTCACGGCGGCGGCGACGCGGCGCCGGGCTTTCAGCGCCAGCTTGCCAGGCGCATGACGCGACCCTTTGCGCTCGCAAATCTCGTCTGGCGGCTCGGCGAGAATTCCCGCACGGCGCCACCGATGACGGCGGCGGCGTCTCTTTTTCCGTCTTTGGTGCGAATGGCATCGCGAATGACGCGCATCCGCGGAGGCTGATTCCCTTGCCTCTTGCGGCGGCGCGGCCTCCGACCGATATTATGGATAAAGGAGATCATCCGATGACCGACCCCGAAACCCCGAAGCCGCTCGACGCGATGGCGCACCATGTGCTGCGCGAAGGCGGTACCGAGCGGGCCTTCACCGGCAAATATACCGACCACAAGGGCGACGGTGTCTATCGCTGTGCTGGCTGCGGCGAACCGCTGTTCGACAGCCGCACCAAATATGACAGCGGTTCGGGCTGGCCAAGCTATACCGCCCCCGCCGAAGGCAGCGCCGTGACCGAGCTCACCGACACCAGCCACGGCATGGTACGTACCGAGGTGCGCTGCGCAAAATGCGAAGGCCACCTCGGCCATGTCTTCCCCGACGGCCCCGGGCCGACGGGCCTGCGCTATTGCATCAACAGCGCGGCGCTTGACTTCGCTGACCGCGGGCAGGAAGAGGCGTCATCCGGCGAAGGCTGAACCCCAGCTGCGCCGACTGACGCATCAGGGGCGCAGTGAGGGAAGGAAACCGGGCTTTGCGCCGCGAAAGACAGCAGGCTTCGTCGGGACAATCAAAAGCTAGCGCGAAACGGAGCGGTTCGTCCGGACCGGGCGAGCCGTCGCGCTCTCGTGTCTGGCTGCGGCGGATCGTCCGCTGGGGTCTGGCGCTCGCGCTGGTCGGCGCGATCGCGCTGGCGGTGGCGGTCGGCATCGCGGTGCAGCGGATGCCGAGCTTTGAAGAACTCAAGAAATCCCCCGCAGGCCAGACGATCCGCGTCCGCGCGGCCGACGGCACCGTTTTCCTGTCGCTCGGCCCGAATTACGGCCGCTGGCTGACCTTGCGCGAAACGCCGGAAGTGATGCAGAATGCGATGGTCGCGGTCGAGGATCGACGCTTTCGCTATCACCCCGGCATCGACCCCGTTGGCATGACGCGTGCGGCGGCCGTCGCGGTCCAGAATCGCGGCACCGGGCGCCGCATGCAGGGCGCATCGACGATCACCCAGCAGCTCGCGCGCAACATCTTCCTGTCGAACAGCTATACCTGGACGCGCAAGATGCGCGAAATGGTGCTGGCGATGGCACTCGAGTGGAAATTCTCGAAGGACGAGATTCTCGAACTCTACCTCAACAAGGTTTATTTCGGCGGCGGCAGCTATGGCATCGACGCCGCGTCGAACAGCTTCTTCGGCCATAGCGCGACCGAAATGTCGCTGTCCGAAGCGGCGGTGGTGGCCGGTCTGGTCAAGGCGCCGTCGCGCTATTCGCCGACCGCCGACGCACAGGCCGCGCTGGGCCGCGCCGATGTCGTGCTCGACGTCATGGTCGATGCGGGCGTCATCACGCGGGCGCAAGCCGACGCCGCCGAACCCGCAAACGTCCAATTGGCAAAAGAAACCGGGCAGAATAGCGCGCGCTATTTCAGCGACTGGGCTTTGCCGCAGCTCGACATGCTGATCGATGAGGGCAGCGAGGCGCTCGACGTCTACACGACGATCGATCTGGGCATGCAGCGCGCGGCGACGGCGTCGATCCAGGCCAATACGCCAAAGGGCGTGCAGGGCGCGCTGGTATCGCTCGACCGCGACGGCGCGGTGCGCGCGATGGTCGGCGGCAAGGATTATGTGTCGTCGAACTATAATCGCGCGACGCAAGCGCTGCGCCAGCCGGGGTCGGCGTGGAAGCTGTTCGTCTATATGGCCGCGCTCGAGGCGGGCTATAAAGTCGACGACGAGGTCGTCGACGAGCCGGTGACGATCAACGGCTGGAGCCCACGCAACTCATCGGGCCGCTTTGCCGGCGCGATGGATCTGCGCACCGCCTTCGCCTATTCGGTCAACACCGTCGCGGCGAAGCTGGGCGACGAGATCGGTTTTTCGTCGGTGGCGAACATGGCGCGGCGCTTCGGGATCACGACGCCGGTCAACACCCATCCCTCGATGGTGCTGGGCAGCGCCGAAGTGCGCGTGATCGACATGACCGCCGCCTTTGCCGCGGTGTCGCGCAAGGGCGTGTCGGTGCAGCCTTATGGCATCACCAAGGTGACGACGGCTGGCGGCGAGCTGCTGTATCAGCGCCCTGCCGAGCGCGGGTCGGTACTGGTCGACAACTGGGTCGCAGCGGGGATCACCGACCTGCTCCAGACCGCGGTCAACACCGGGACCGGCAAGGCGGCGCAGATCGGCCGTCCCGTCGCGGGCAAGACCGGCACGACGTCGAGCAACAAGGACGGCTGGTTCCTCGGCTTTTCGAGCGGAATCACCACCGGCGTATGGATGGGCCGCGATGATGCCAAGCCGGTCGGCGGCTTGCAGGGCGGCCGCGCGCCGGCGCAGGCCTTTGCCGACTATATGCGCGTCGCAGTCGCGCGGCGTCCGGTCGAGGCGTTCGATACCGAGGTCAAGCTGCCCGACTGGCAGCTCGAGGACGAGGGCGAAGCCTATATGGGCGAGCCGGGCGAAGAGGGGCTGGTCGACGAGAATGGCATGCCGATCGAGTTGCCCGGCGCGCCGTCGGTCATCAGCGACGTGCCGCCGCCGCCACGCGACGAAGGTCCAGTGCTCGATCAGCAATGGATCGAAGAACAGACGGGGCGGCGCCCACCGCCCGAGCCGAAGGCCTCTACTCCCAAGGCCTCTACCCTGCCCAACCGGCCGCCGCCCGCGCAAAAAGGTCGCGATCCGGACGGCGACGGCATCTATTGATGCAAGGCGTCGCGCTCAGGCGGTGAAGCGATAGCGGTGCAGGCCGCGCCCTTCGCGGCGCAGCCAGCCGCGCGCCGCGACAACATCGCCGTCGTGGAGTTCGTCGACCAGCGCGTGAAAATCGGGGCCGTGGTCCATGTGACGCAGATGCGCGACCTCGTGCGCGACGGTCGCCCGGCGCACATGATCGGGCGCCATCACCAGCCGCCAGCTATAGCGCAGGTCGCCGTCTTGGGTGCAGCTGCCCCAGCGGCTGCGCGGGTCGCCGACGCCGACGCGGCCAAGAATCAATCCTGCCGCCGCCGCGATCTCGCGGCTCTCGCGCTCCATCAGCGCTAGCGCCTCGCCCTTCAGCCAGCGTTCGATACGGCGGCCGACGGTCTCGGCCGGGCCGCCGACGCGCAGCGTGTCACCGTCGAGCCGTACCGCGCGCGGCGCCATCGCCGACCAGTCGACCCGGCGCTCGATCCCGAACAGCGGCACCGACGCGCCGGGGCCGACGAGGACCGGCACGACCCCCTTGCCGACCTGTTCGACCAGCCAGTCCTGCTGCTCGCTCGCCCATTTGATCGCACGCGCCGCACTGGCGCGGCGCGGCAGGGTGAGGCGCAATTCGCCACGCGGGGCGTCGAAGACCAGCCGGTAGCGCCGCGAGCGGGCGTGGTGGACGAGCCGCACCGGCCAGGGTTCGTCGCCCACCCAGATGTGCGGCCCGTCGGGCGCGAAGTCAGACGACGCGTTCGACAAGATGATTCTCCAGCGGGCCGGCGATATCCTCGCCGACCGTCCAGCCGACGATCGATTGGCCCGCACGGTGTACCGCGTCGCGGTCGCCGCTGACCAGATAATGCCAGTCGGGCAGCGGCCGCCCCTCGGCACGGAGCCGATAGGCGCAGCTTTGCGGAAGCCATTCGATATCGGCGACCTTCGCCTTGGTCAGCGTCAGGCAATCCGGGACATGGCGGCGGCGATGCTTATAGTCCCCACAGCGCGCGGTTTTGAGGTCGAGCAAGCGGCACGCGACATTGGTCGGATAGATGCGGCCGGTATCCTCATCCTCGATCTTGTGCAGGCAGCATTTGCCGCAGCCGTCGCACAGCGCCTCCCATTGACCCGCGTCGAGGCTGGCGAGCGGCGCCTCCCAGAAAGGGCTTGCCGCGTTCACTTCACCCATTTCGCGAGGTCGGCGGCGACCTTGTCGGGCGCCCCCTCGTCGATGTCGGTAGACGGATCGTCGAGCGGGACCAGCGCGAGCGGCTTGCCGTCGGGACCCATCAGGAAAGCGAGTTGGGTGTGTGCCATCAGATAGCGATCGGGAGCCGAGCCCTCGACCTTGTTATAGGTAATGACGAACGCCTTGGCGGCGGCCGCGACCTGATCGGGCGTGCCGGTCAGGCCGAGCAGGCGCGGATGATAGCGCGAAACGAAAGGTTTCAGCGCGGCGGGGGTATCGCGCGCGGGGTCGATGCTGATGAAGAGCGGCTGAACCCTGGCGCCGCGCGCGGCGTCGCTCTTTTCAAACTGCGCCAGGCCGCGCATCAGTTTCTGAAGGTCGACCGGGCAGACGTCGGGACAGAAGCTGTAGCCGAAATAGATGAGGCGATATTTGCCGGCAAAATCGCTGTCCTTGACCGTTTTGCCGTCCTGGTCGGTCAGCGTGAAGGGGCCGCCGATACTGGCGCCTTCGAGCGGCGGCCGCGCAGCAGGCGCGTCGGCCGGGCCGCCGCACGCCGCGAGCGTGGCAGTGAAAGCGAGGATCAGGCTTGCACGGACGAAGGTTTGTCCCATATTCGCGATATTCATCATGCGGCCAGCCTTGGTCGGCTAGCCGCCGAAAATCAACCTTCAAAGGGCAACCCATCATGTTCGGTCGCGCGGAAATCCGCCTTGCTTCGCTTCTTCTGGTGGCCGGTGCCGCCGCCGGCGCCCTCACCGCGCCGCCCGCGCTCGCGCAGTTTCGCGGCGGCTATGCCTTCATCCAGGCGGTCGAGAATCGCGACGGCGACAAGGCGACCGCGGCGCTGAAAGACGATCCGTCGCTGGTCAATACGCGCCATCCCGATCGCGGCGAAACCGCGCTCGCGATCGCGACTAAAAGGCGCGATATCCAATGGGTGCGCTTCCTGTTGAGCAAGGATGCCGATCCGTCGATCCCCGACCGGCAGGGCGTGACGCCGCTGATGCACAGTGCGCTGATCAACTTCACCGACGGCGCCGAGGCGCTGCTCGACGACAAGGCGCCGGTCGATCAGGCGAACCGGCGCGGCGAGACCGCGTTGATCCTGGCGGTGCAGGCCAAGAATAATGCGATGGTCCGGCTGCTCGTCCGCCGCGGCGCCAACCCTGACAAGGCCGATCATATCGCGGGCATGTCGGCGCGCGCCTATGCGAAGCGCGACGACCGAACGGGCCAATTGGTTGCGTTGCTCGATTCAAAACCCGACGGCGCGCTGCGCGACAATGGCGCGGTTTTCGGGCCCAAATGATCCACAATGTGATATGGCGCTTGATCGTCACATTGTGATGTGATAAACGGTCGCCATGTCCACACAACTCCTCGACCGCATCCGCGCCATCGTCGACAATGGGTCCATGACCCGGTCGGGGCTGGCGCGTGCCGCGGGCCTTCACGCCAACAGCCTGCGCGATCTCGAGTCCGACGGCTGGAACCCCACCGCCGAGACGCTGCGCAAGCTCGAAAACTGGCTCGCGCACGGCAGTGACCTGTCGCCGATGGCAACGCCCGAAGAGATTATCGCCGAGGCGCGCAACGGCCGGATGTTCATCCTCGTCGACGACGAGGACCGCGAAAATGAAGGCGATCTGGTCATTCCGGCGCAGATGGCGACCCCCGATGCGGTCAATTTCATGGCGACCCACGGCCGCGGCCTGATCTGCCTGACGCTGACCAAGGCGCGCGTCGACCAGCTCGGGCTCGAATTGATGAGCCGTAACAATGGCACCCGCCACGAAACCGCCTTCACGACCTCGGTCGAGGCGCGCGAAGGCGTCACCACGGGCATTTCGGCCGCCGACCGCGCGCGCACCGTGTCGGTCGCGATCGATTCGTCGAAGGGACGCGACGATATCGTCACGCCCGGCCATGTCTTTCCGCTGATCGCGCGCGATGGCGGCGTGCTCGTCCGCGCCGGCCATACCGAGGCGTCGGTCGACATCGCGCGGCTCGCGGGGCTCAATCCGTCGGGGGTGATCTGTGAGATCATGAACGACGACGGGTCGATGGCGCGGCTCGACGACCTCGTCCCCTTCGCGCGGCGGCACGGGCTGAAGATCGGGACGATCGCCGACCTGATCGCCTATCGCAATCGCACCGACCGGCTGGTTGAATGCGTGTCAGATGAACCGTTCGAATCGGACTATGGCGGCGAATGGCGGCTCAAATCCTATCGCAACAAGATCGACGGCACAGTCAATCTGGTGCTGCAGAAGGGCGCGATCGACCCTAAGGGCGTGACTCTCGTGCGCATGCACCCGGTGTCGATCTTTGACGACATCATGGGCCGTCCGGGGCCCAAAAAGCGCCGCTTGCAGCGCACGATGGACGCGATCGGCGAAGCCGGCGCGGGCGTCATCGTGATGCTGATGCGTCCGCTGCCGGGTTCGGCCGACGCCGATGCGACGCCGCCGCCGACCGGCGGCATGGATCTGCGTACGTACGGGATCGGCGCGCAGATCCTCGCCGACCTGGGTGTCCATGCGATGGAACTGCTCACCCCCACCCACAGCAATATCGTCGGACTCGAAGGCTACGGCCTGTCGGTCGTCGGCGAACGCGCCATTCCCGGAGAAGCCTGATGGCCCACGTCCTGATCGTCGAAGCCCGCTTCTATAGCCACCTCAACGACATGCTGCTCGACGGCGTGCGCAGCGCGCTCGAGGCCGAGGGACATAGTCATGAAACGGTGACCGTTCCCGGCGCGCTCGAAGTGCCCGCGGCGATTTCGCTCGCTGCCGATACCGGGCGCTTTGACGCCTATGTGGGGCTCGGCGTCGTGATCCGCGGCGAAACCTATCATTTCGAAGTCGTGTCGAACGAAAGCGCGCGCGGCATCATGGCGCTGACTCTCGACGGCCTTGCGATCGGCAACGGCATCCTGACAGTCGAGAATGAAGAACAGGCGCTTGCGCGCGCCGACAAGACGCGCAAGGATAAGGGCGGCGAAGCGGCGAAGGCCGCGCTCGCCATGCTGACCCTGAAGGAACAATTCGGCATTGGTTGATCGCCCACCCCCCAGCCGTTTTTCCGTCGTCGAGCGCGGCGGTCGGCTGGTGGTGATCGACAAGGAAACCGGCCAGACCCCGATGACCGCCGCCGAGCGCATGGACTGTCTCTTATACACATCTCCGAGCCCACGAGACACTGAGCGATC
>CAUUIU010000018.1:0-17978 GCA_963545025.1 uncultured Sphingopyxis sp.
TCGCGGACATAATCGTTCATCTCCGCGAGCACGTCGGCCGACAGCATGTCGCCCAGCACCGCAGCGAGCATCGGCCGCTCGTCGGCACGTGCGAGTTCGAACAGATCGGCGATGTCGGCGGGGTGGAGGCGGCCGATCCGCTCGCGTGCTGCTTCGGCTTCGCCCGACTCAGCGAGTTCGATGACGTCGCGGACGAATTCAGGCCTCAGCCGGTCATCTTCGTCGAGTTCGGTTTCAGGTTCGCGCGCTGCGGGGGAGCGACCGCGATCGTCGGCGAGCACCCCGTTTTCGGGCAGCAGGGAATCTTCGCGTTTGTCCATCGCGCGGTCCTCCCTGGCAGTTGCGGCGTCCTAGCTTTCCCCTAGTGCCGCGCCCCGCCGATGGCAACGCCGCGGCAAGCCTTTTCCACATTTAATGCGTGGCTTTGGCGGACGGTCCCGCTATGGGACCGCCAACACCGACCACAGGAGTCTTCTTCATGTCCGACACTCTCACCCTTTCGCTGTCGACCGGCGATGTTGTCATCCGCCTGCGCCCCGACCTTGCCCCGCTGCACGTCGAGCGCATCACGCAGTTGGCAGGCGAAGGCTTTTACGACGATGTTGTGTTTCACCGCGTGATCCCGGGCTTCATGGCGCAGGGCGGTGATCCGACGGGCACGGGCATGGGGGGCAGTCCGCTTCCCGACCTGCCGCAGGAATTCAACAGCGAACCGCATGTGCGCGGTGTCTGCTCGATGGCACGGTCGCAGAACCCTAACAGCGCGAACAGCCAGTTCTTCATCTGCTTCGACGACGCGCGCTTCCTCGACAAGCAGTATACCGTCTGGGGCGAAGTGATCGAAGGCATGGACAATGTCGACGCGCTGCCCAAGGGCGAGCCGCCGCGCGAGCCCGGCAAGATCGTCAAGGCGACCGTCAGCTGATCCAGGAAAATCCCCGCTTCGGCGGGGATTTTTTTGACTAGTCGCCGATAAAGCCGTTGAGCCGCTCGCACGCGGCAATCCAGTCTTCCTTGAACTCCTGCACAACCTGCCCGGCGCCCATCGCTTCGTTCATCAGACCGACGCCCTGGCCGACCCAATAGGTCGCGAGCGCCTTGGCTCCCTCATGACCGCCTTCGGACAATTTATCGACCTTGCGCAGCGCGGGTTCGCTGACCAGCGACTGGAGCGGCATCGGCAGCGGCTTCGGTGCGCCTTCCGCCTCCCAGGCGTCGGTCCAAGGCGAACGCAGCTGGCGCGACGGTTTGCCCGTGCGGCTCTTTGACCGCACCGTGTCGCGCGACGAGGCCGCGAGCATCTTTTCCTTCACGATGGGGTTGGTTTCGGCTTCTGCCGTGGTGAGCCACACAGAGCCGGTCCAGGCGCCATGCGCGCCCATCGCCATTGCAGCCGCCATCTGGCGCCCGGTGACGATTCCGCCCGCCGCGAGAATCGGGGTATTCGCGCCGATGGCTTCCACCGCTGAGGCAACTTCGGGCACCAGCACCATGGTGGCGACTTCGCCGCAGTGGCCGCCCGCTTCGCCGCCGGCAACGACCAGGATATCGACGCCGGCCCGCACCTGCGCGAGCGCATGATCGCGCGTGCCGACGAGTGCGGCGACGGGTACATTATGGCGTTTGCCGAGTTCGAGCATCAGCGGCGGCGGAACGCCCAATGCGTTGGCGATCAGCCCGATCGGGTGGCGAAAAGCGACTTCGAGCAGCTTCGCGGCGCCGTCCTCGCGCAGATTTTCGCCAAAGCTCTGCCGTGCGTCCATCGCAGCGGCGAGTCCGCTGGCATCGACGTCATATTTCCCGAGCAGGTCGGCGGCGAACTGGAGATGCGTGTCGGGAACCTTCGGCATTGCGCCGGCTGCCTCGCCCTTGCCGGCGAAGCTGTTGGGGACGATCAGGTCGACGCCATAGGGTTTGCCGCCAATATGCGCATCGATCCAGGCGAGTTCTTCCTCGAGACGTTCGGGCGGCAGCGAGGCAGCGCCGAACACGCCCATGCCGCCGGCTTTCGACACGGCTACCACGACGTCGCGGCAGTGCGAAAAGGCGAGCAGGGGGAATTCGATGCCGAGCATCGCGCAGATGGGGGATTGCATGGGACCTCTCCGATGTTGGCTATGTTGCCACGTAGCGTGCATGTCAGCGCTAGTTGACGTAAACGTCAAGTTGATTTGCTGGGCCCGCCGATTATCGCAGGGTCATGACCGATTTTTCGCTTCCCGATTTCGACCTTGATGTCTTTGTTCGTGCCACTTTGGCCGAGGATCTGGGGGCGGCGGGCGATATTACCTCGATGGCGACGATTCCCGCCGACGCGCGCTTTGGCGGGACGATGGACAGCCGCGATGCGATCATCGTCGCGGGGCTGCCGATCGCCGAAGTTTTCTTTCGCGCGCTCGAACCTGGCATGGAGATCGAGATACTGGTCGCGGACGGAGCAGAGGTGCCCGCCGGAAGCGACCTGATGCGCCTGTCGGGCAACGCGCGCGCGATGCTGACCGCCGAAAGGTCGGCGCTGAACACCGTGCAGCATCTGTCGGGCATTGCGACGATGACGCGGCAATATGTCGATGCGCTGGCTGGAACGGGCGCGACCCTGCTCGACACGCGCAAGACGATTCCGGGTCTGCGCGTGCTCGAGAAATATGCGACGCGGATGGGCGGCGCGACGAACCATCGCATGGGCCTGTGGGATGCCGCGATGATCAAGGACAATCATGTCGCGGTCGCGGGATCGGTCGAGGAAGCCGTGCGCCGCGCGGTGGCGGCCGGAATCGAGCGCATCATCGTCGAGGTCGACCGCGTGGCGCAGGTCGAACCCGCGCTGGCGGCCGGGGCGACGCATCTGCTGCTCGACAATATGACCCTCGACGAGTTGCGAACGTGCGTCGCGCTGGTCGATGGCAAGGTGCCGACCGAGGCGTCGGGCGGCGTCCGGCTCGACACCATCCGGGCGATCGGTGAGACCGGCGTGACCTATGTGTCGGTCGGGCGGCTGACCCAGTCCGCACCGGCCGCCGATGTCGGGCTCGATTTTGCGCTGGACTAGCGTCGCCGCGATCGGCCTGCTGCTCGCGCCCGCCACCGCGCAGGCGCAGGCGCTGGCCTGTCGCGTTCCCGATCGCATCACGGTGCCGCGCCTCGAACAGCCGCGCCGCGACGAGCCGGTCCGCAAGCCCGCGATCACCGGCTATCTGTTAGCCATGAGCTGGTCGCCGCAGCATTGCGCCGATGTGCGCAATCCCAGGGACGCGCGCGACCGCTTTCAGTGTTCGGGCGAGAATGGCCGCTTCGGCTGGGTGCTCCACGGCCTGTGGCCCGAAACCGACAGTCCCGCCTATCCGCAATGGTGCCGCCCGGCGAAGATCGTCCCGCAGCCTGTGCTGAAACAGCATCTGTGCATGACGCCGTCGGCGCAGCTGTTGCAGCATGAATGGGCGAAGCATGGCACCTGCATGAGCCCGAATCCGGCGGCCTATTTCCGCTCCGCCGAAATCCTGTTCCGCGCCGTGCGCTTTCCCGACATGCAGGCGCTGGCCACCAAACCGCAGACCGCGGGCAGCATCCGCCGGGCGTTTGCTGAGAAGAATCATGGGGTGACCGCGCCGATGGTTGCGGTGTCGATCGACAGGCAGGGATGGCTGAACGAAGTAAGGCTGTGCCTGGGGCCGCGCATGAAACCGGCGCGCTGCAAGCCGTTTCAGGCGGGTGCCAAGGATGGGCGGACGGTGCGAGTCCGTCCGATCTCGCGTTAACCCGGACACGCCGAAGCGTCCCGCGCCGGGACGTCGGCGCGTTAACACTCTTTTAACCTTATCGACTCGTTAACATCGCCCTAGCTTCGGGCGCATGGACTCGGACGAACAGATCGACATTCGCAGCCGCATCCGCGCCTATGGCGCGCGGCAGTTGACGCTTGCCCGGCTGAGCGCGCCGGCCGATTGGCAGGACGAACTGCGCAGCGCCCTGCGCGCGCAGCGGACACCGCGCCCGATCTTTTCGAGCGGCGGCGATGTGCGGCTGTTTTTGGAGAGCTTCGCGGTGTTTTTTACCGCGACGATGATCTTCCTGCTCTGACGGCGGGATTTTGCGACGGTAGCAGACATGTACCTGCGGAAGGCAGACGCGAGAGCGACCCAGCTCTGCTAGATGCCACCTCGTGCGGAATCGGACCTGCAGCGGGAATCTACCGCTGCGCGTGCGGGGCCGCATTGCGCATCAGTTCCAAACTCCTCGCGTCCCAACGGAGCCGATTCATCCACGGCGATTGCAGGATTGGGTTTCAGGATTCTTTGCCACGCCGGAACGATCCGATAGCCGCAAAAAGACTGTCCTGTCGATACAGGGCGTCCCGGCGAAAAGTCCCGTGAGCAGCGCACCTCGGGATTATTCTTCCGAAAGAATGCCTTGAACAGCTGATCGACGTAGACTTCGTCGACAATTCTGGCTTCCTGTGTGTGGGAGGGATAAAATTTGATGTCCGTATCGTCGGACAGGCTGCTCAGATAAACGGCCTCGCGCCGATAATGGCTTTCAAGCACCGGGCGAGAGTCATTCGCTCGCCACATCGTCTGAACGATCCGCAGCACCATTTTCGACTCGCCCGTCGCCACGCAATAATAGTCCCTGAGCCCTTCCGAGCCGAGTTCATTGCAGAGCTTGGTGGGTTTTTGCCCGGCAAATTCAGGCCGTAGTCGATATTCGCGTCGCCACGCCATGCCCGAGTCCGCAAGGGTGAATTGAAGTGGCTCGGCGTCGGGATTTCTGAGAATGAGCGACAATGAGCCATATCCGCGAACCATTTGATCGATTTCTGACGCCGAATAGCGCGCCTGGGCTGCGCTTATGGTCTCCGTTTCAGCGAGGCGGGTAATGGGTCTCAACAGCCTGAATTGTAATTCGCCGATCGAGCCGCGAACGGGATTCAAGCTGCCCAACAACCGTGCCAGATCAACAGTCAGGATTCTTACAATTCTGCCGAACATCGAGTTTGGGTCGATGCCCAGGACAGAGTCCGTGTCGATGTCGATATCCTCGGCCTCAAATGACAGTTGAGGGCTTCCGGCCGCACTGGTCAGCCGGCCGACGATCACTGCCGAGCCATGACCTTTCGCGAGATCGTGGGTCCCAAAAAAGTTGTCGCACGCGCGCTTCTTGAAGCTCATGTTGATGCGCAATCGGATCCGGTGGGGTTCCAAACTGAGCAAAGAGGGCGATGATATCTTGAATTTGGAGCAACCGTCTTTCCGATAAGGCTCCAGCGCCGCATCCACCCGCGCCATTGTCTGGCTGAGGTCGAATGTGATGGTACGGTGCACCCAAAAGGAAGTGCCGTACTCCGGATGCTCAAAGGTCTGCCGCTCGATGACATTGTCAATCGAGAGCACTGGCGTACCGCCGCCTGCGATGTGATCGCCGGCTTGGTTTATGCGCGCCAAAGTCGACATCGCCTGCCGGGAAAAGGGATCGACGACGAGCATGCGCGTTCTCGCGTCAGTCTCTTCGAGATAGAGGCTTGCTTGTGCTGGCGACGTGCCAGCGATCCCGATCAGGCCGGCAAGGCCGAGCGCGAGCTTAGTTGCCCGGCGCATCGAATCTGACGCAGCCGCGAGAGGTGCTGAGCACGATCGCTCGTCGATTATTCGTCCCATAGGTAATTTCGGAAGCGTCCCTTAGATGACCGGCAAACCGGTTGTTCTGGTCATCGATCTCTGCCTTGCCGACGAAGCTGAGCAACGGCTCTCTGAATGACAGGAAGAAGGCCTCATTCAGGTCGTCGAAAGTACCCATGGTTCGCGCGCTTTCGTCGAACAGGTTGCGCGGCGCCTTCGTCATTCTCACAGTCTGCGGAATGCGCAACGTGAGGTCAGGGGAGCTGTTCAGTGCCGACAGTCGCGTTTCCATCGGGAGTTTTCGCCCGAAGAGGCTGGCCAAAGCAACGCTTCGGATTGAGCATTCGCCAGGACCGCTGTTGGTCACATGCTTGGCGGTAACATCGACGCCGCCGCGGTCGCACTGGTCGTCTTCCGCAGTCATGCCATAGGCCGCGAGCATCGCATCCTTGCTGACAGTCCCCACGCCGTCATTGTCTGCTTCCTCGACCAACGAGCGAATGGGCCCGGTCAGCTCGCCATAATCAGCGCTCAGCGGCTGGCAGTTCGGCGTGCCCATCTTGCACTCGCGTTGACAATATTCCGGGCCGCGGCGTGGTTCGTCGTCAAGCGCCGTCAGACCGGCCTTCACCAAAGCTCTGTCGTTATAAACTTCTGAAATCGGGCTGAATTTATTCTCAATTGCGCAGTCGGCAGCCGTTGCGGAACTCACGCTCACCCCTTCATTGAGGGTAATCGTGCACTCCAAAAATTCCGAGCCTCTGGACGGAAGCAGGACGTTTTTGGGATAGGAGGCAATGAAGTTGCCGCTGGCGCGAAAATAAGACGCAATTTTTACCGTCGCCCAAACCGGCCGATCGGTCTGATTGACGACATAGGCCGCAGAAACACCCGGCACAAAACCGCATTTGCATTGGTTGGGCAGCGGCGTCCGGTAGGAAATTCCGGAAAGATGCTGCTCCTGGGGAAGCGGCCGTCGCGGTACATCGCAGCCGCCCACAACAAGCACGGCCAATCCGACAAGCATTCCCGTCCAAAATCTCATGCGATGCCCCCCAACGCGAGATGTGTCTGACCGGGGTATGATGTTGATTTTACAGAGTCAACATAAAGAGACTTGTTTGCACGGCTGGTTCTTGAGAGCGTTGCGTCGCTATTTTGCCGCAACGACGATCTTCTGCTTTGGCGACAGGATTTTTGCTACCAACCGCGGAGTCACGAGCCGTCAGTTCTTTTTTCCTTCATCCGGCTTGGTGACCGAAAAATAGACGCCGCCGGTTTCCGGATCGACCGAGAGTTTCGGCGAGTTTTTGCACGGAAACGAAACATTCATCGCCAGCATGAACTGGTGGTGCGTGGGCAGGTTCCTGATCTGCGGATTATCGAGCAGATATTTGTGGAAGACGTCGCGATTCTGCTCGTACGTCCGGCCCACCGGCAGGCAATAAAAGGCTTCCTCGCGCGACTTTTCCGAGTTTGTCACCGGCGCGTCGGAGATGCCCATGAAGTATCCGAGGCAAACGCTTTCGTCCTTCTTTGCGCCGGATACGCATTGGCTGAAATAGGAACTGCCGCCCGCCAGGCTCTCGCGCGGCTGATACGCCGCGCCGCCGGTCGGGGCCAATCCTGCCAAGGCGGCCAGAGCAATCCATTTCTTCATTTGGCCCCCTGGCGGATTCGTCCGTCAACAAGCTTTCTGCGCGACCCGGCCATCTACAGTTAGAGCGCGCAAATAAAGCACATAGCAGACGGCGTGAGCCGTCGCCAAGACCTGCTCAATCGCAGGCGCGGTGGAGTTTTACCGCGAGCCAGGCGCTGATCAGGCACATCACCGCGCTCATCAGCAGCTGATCGACCACCCCGACCCCGACGAGCCCGAGCCCGATCGCGAGGAGCGAGCCCGCGACCATCGCGCCCGAATTGACGATGTTGTTGGCGGCGACGGTGCGCGCGGTCTGGTCCTTGGGGACGGTGGTTGTGAGGAACGCATAGAGCGGCACGACGAACATGCCGCCGCTGATCGCAATGCCGAGCAGGCTGGTGAGCAGCGCGATGACATCGGCGTGGTTCAGAAAGCCTTCGATGCCGTACATGACGCCCGACGGATCATGCTCCCAATTGCGGCACACCCAATAGAAGGCGAGAACGAAAGCGCCCATTACGAGGACGCTGGCGGGGCTGTAGCGCGCCGACACCTGCCCCTTGAGCAGGCGGTTCACCGCGACCGAACCGATCGCGATGCCGATCGAAAAGACCGCAAGGAACAGGCTGGCGACGCTTTTGTCGGCGTGAAGAATATTCTTCACCAGCGGCGGGAACTGGATGAACAGCACCGCGCCGATCGTCCAGAAGAAGCTGATCGACAAGATCGCGAGATAGAGGCGCGGGATGTGCATGGTGCCGCGGACGAGCGTGATCGACGAGCGCACGATGTGCCAGTCGATGCCGGTTTCTTCATGCTCGGGGGGAGCAGGCGGCACTTCGCGGCTGGTCCAATAGCCGACGGCTGCGACAAGAACGACGCCGAGTGCGGCCCATTCGACGTCGATGACGCCCGCGAGGATCGTGCCGGCGAGGATCGCGATATAGGTTCCGGCTTCGACGAGCCCCGTTCCGGCAAGCACTTCGTCGCTTTTCAGATGCTGCGGCAGGATCGCATATTTGATCGGCCCGAAGAAGGTCGAGTGGACGCCCATCGCGAACAGCGCGAGCATCATCAGCGGGATCGCAATCAGGTGGACGGCGAAGCCCATCCAGGCGAGCACCAATCCGATGCCGCCGACGATCATGATCAATATTTCGCAGAATTTGACGATGCGGATGATCCGCGCCTTGTCGCGCGTGTCGGCCAATTGCCCAGCGAGCGCGGAGAGCAAGAAAAAAGGCAGGATGAACAGAGCGGTAGCGACCGCACTGAACATCGTTTCGGATGCTTCGTCGTTGAAAACGCCATAGACGACGAACAGCACCATCGCGTTCTTGAACAGATTGTCGTTGAACGCGCCGAGGAGCTGGGTGACGAAGAGAGGGAGGAACCGGCGTTGCTTCAGCAGCGAAAAGGAGCCGGTCATGCGTTAATCCATCCTGACATTTTCACTCGATCGGCCCTCGCCCGCAGGCAATATGGTTGTCGCCCGGGGGGCTTATCGGTTAGGGCATTCAGGGTCAAAGCCCATTTTGGAACGCCAAGGCAAACGAGGGATATGCTGAGTCTTCCCAATCTTCTGACCCTGTCGCGCATCCTGGCGGTCCCCATCCTGTTGTTCCTTTTGTGGCCGGGCATCCGGATCGGGGCGCATCAGCCGCTCGCGATCGACTATGCGCTCGCCTTTGGCCTCTACTGCCTGATGGGCATTACCGATTATTTTGACGGCTATGTTGCACGTTCGCGCGGGATCGTGTCGCGGCTGGGCGCTTTCCTCGATCCGATCGCCGACAAGATCATGATTGCCGCGGTGATCCTGCTGCTTGTCTTCACGCGCGACATCACCGGCTATCATGTCATCGCGGCGCTGATGATCCTGCTGCGCGAGATCATCGTGTCGGGCTTGCGTGAGTTTCTGGCGACCTTGCAGGTATCGATGCCGGTGACGCAGCTTGCGAAGTGGAAAACAACGTTCCAGCTTGTCGCCTTTGGGGCGCTGATCCTGGCGGGGGCTTTGCCCGCGATGGAGTGGATCAAGACCGTCGGGTTGATCTCGCTGTGGGGCGCCGCGGTGCTGACGCTGATCACCGGCTGGGATTATCTGCGCGTCGGCCTGAAGCATATGGATTGAGCACGGTGGCGCTGACCCTCAGCTATTTTTCCTGGGTTCGCGAGCGGATGGGCGTGGGCGAGGAAAGCGTGGAGCTTCCCGCCGATGTGGGCGATGTCGCCGGGCTGGTTGCATGGCTCGCCGCACGCGACGAACGGGGGGCGCGTGCCTTTGTCGAGCCACAGCGTATTCGCGCTGCGGTCGATGGCGCGATGGCGGGGCCGGGTGCGGCCATCGCCGGTGCGGGCGAAGTGGCGTTGTTCCCGCCGGTGACGGGCGGATGATCCGCGTCGCGGTCCAGCCGCTGGCGATCGAGGTTCCGGCGGAACTCGACCTGCACGACGCGGGCGGCCACGGCGCGACGGCGAGCTTTATCGGACGAGTGCGCGGCGAGGGCGACCTTACCGAGCTTTTCCTCGAGCATCATCCGGTGCTGACCGAGGCGGGGCTGGCCGAGGTCGCGCATCGGGCGGCCGATCGCTGGACGCTATCGGCGCTGACGCTGATCCACCGGGTCGGCGCGATGGCGCCGGGCGACACGATCGTTCTCGTGCTCGCGAGCAGCCCGCACCGCGCCGAGGCGTTGGCGGCATGCGAATATCTGATCGACCGGTTGAAGACCGACGTCATGCTGTGGAAGCGCGAGAGCTTTGCCGACGGCCGCGTGGAGTGGGTCGAGCAGCGCGAGGGGGATCATGGCCGCGCCGCGCGGTGGATCGACTAACTTGCCTGATGCTGGCGGAAGATATCCGCGAGCATCCGGAACTCGTCGGCGCGCGGGCTGCCCTTGCGCCACACCAGCGCGATCGTCCGCCAGTCATGGTCCGAATCGAGCGGGCGGGTGTCGATGTCGGTATGGTCGAGAATGCCCGCCTCGATCGCCATTTGCGGCAGCATGGTGATGCCGAGGCCATTGTCGACCATCTGGACAAGCGTGTGCAGCGAGGTGCCCATCATCCGCGCGCCGGCGCGCAGTTCGGGGCGGTTGCACGCGGCGAGCGCATGATCCTTCAGGCAATGGCCGTCCTCGAGCATCAGCATCTGCGACGGGTCGATCTGATCGGCGCTGACCATCGCGGGCAGATCTTCGGCCTGATCGCCGGGAAAGGCGATGAACAAGGCGTCGTCGAACAGCTTCTCGCTCTCGACGTCGCCGCACGCATAGGGGAGCGCGAGAAGGACGCAGTCGACGGTGCCGTGGTGGAGCGACTCGCACGCCTGCGCGCTCGGCTCCTCGCGGAGGAAAAGCTTCAATGACGGGCGCTCCTTGCGGAGACCGGGCAGCAGGCCGGGGAGCAGGAAGGGCGCGATCGTCGGGATGACGCTCATGCGCAGCTCGCCGACTAGCGGCGCGGCGGCGGCGGCGGCCATGTCGGCGAGTTCCTCGGCCTCGCGCAGCACGCGGTGTGCCTTGTCGACGATGGCATTGCCAAGCGTGGTGAAGCGCACGACGCGGCGCGTGCGCTCGACCAGCGTCTGGCCGAGCAAGGTTTCAAGCTCGCGAATGCCCGCCGACAGCGTCGATTGGGTGACGTTGCAGGCGTCGGCGGCGCGGCCGAAATGGCCATGCTCGTGCAGTGCGACGAGATATTGCATCTGTTTCAGCGACGGCAGGTAATTTTGCATTGATCGGATATAGCAATGACCTGTCCGCTTTTAAACAATATCTCCGATTATTATTCGTAGCCATTATGGCGCTGTTTTCTGTCCGCAATTGCGACTGCGTGGTAGCGTGTTTGTCCGAATGCGGAGGGATTTATGGCGGTTTCGAGGTTCCTGATCGGCGGGGTGGCGAGCGCGTTGCTGCTGACCGGCGGGCTTTTCCTGTGGAAGGGCTATACGCAGATTGCCGAAGAGGAGGTGTTGCCAGAGCCACCGCCGGCGCTGGCGGCGATCCCGGTCGCGGGCGCCAATGCTCCGAAGCGCGGGCCGGCGCCGCCCGATCTGCCCGCGGCGAAAGAGGCATCGCGCGAGGAGCGGCGCTTCAACCGCTTCGACCGCGACCGCAACGACAAGATCAGCCGGGTCGAGCTGATGTCGTCGCGGACGGCGGCGTTTCGCAAGCTCGACGCGGACGGGAACAACCTGCTGACCTTCGAGGAATGGGCGGCGGCGACGGGCGAGCGTTTTTCCGGCGCGGATGGCGACAGGTCGGGGGATCTGACGCGCGCCGAGTTCGCGACGACCGCGCCGAAACGACCGGTGAAGGCGAAGTGCAGTTGCTGATGTAATCGCTCCTCCCTGTCGCGCAGCGATGGGGAGGTGGCACGGAGGGGCAATGGCGCGACGTCGCTGCCCCTCCACCACCGCTACGCGGCGGTCCCCCTCCCCACGGCTACGCCGCAGGGAGGATTAGGCGGTGACGCCGTCGGCCTGCTTCATCCACTCGGCCAGCGACGCGCCCGCGCGCTGGGTGTAGCCAAGCTTGCGGTCCTTCTTGCGCACATCCTCGGCGAGCGGTGGGAAGAGGCCGAAATTGACGTTCATCGGCTGATAGGATGAAGCGTCGGCACCGCCCGTGATATGGCCGAGCAGCGCGCCGAGCGCGGTTTCGGGCGGCGGAAGCGGCAGGTCGCGGCCGGCAAGTTCGGCGGCGGCGAAGCGCGCGGCGACGAGGCCGATCGCGGCGCTTTCGACATAGCCCTCGCAGCCCGTGATCTGGCCGGCGAAGCGAATGTGCGGCGCCGATTTCAGGCGGAGCTGGCCGTCGAGCAATTCGGGTGAGCGGATGAAGCTGTTGCGATGGAGGCCGCCCAGTCGTGCGAATTCGGCTTTTTCGAGCCCGGGGATGGTGCGGAACAGCTCGACCTGCGCGGCGTGCTTTAGCTTGGTCTGGAAGCCGACCATGTTCCACAGCGTGCCGAGTGCATTGTCCTGGCGGAGCTGAACGACGGCATAGGGCCAGCGGCCGGTGCGCGGATTGTCGAGGCCGACGCCTTTCATGGGGCCGAAACGCAAGGTTTCGGGGCCGCGCTCGGCCATCACCTCGATCGGCATGCAGCCCTCGAAATAGGGTGTGTCCTTCTCCCAATCCTTGAAATCGGTCTTGTCGCCGTCGACGAGCCCCTGGACGAAGGCGTGATACTGGTCCTTGTCCATCGGGCAGTTGATATAATCCTTGCCGTCGCCGATCGGCCCGACCTTGTCCCAGCGGCTTGCCATCCACGCGATGTCCATGTCGATGCTGTCGCGATAGACGATGGGGGCGATGGCATCGAAGAAGGCGAGCGCATCCTTGCCGGTCGCGTCGCCGATGCTGGAGGCGAGACCGGCGGCGGTGAGCGGACCGGTGGCGACGATGGTGAGGCCCTCGGTGGGCAGCGTGTCGATGCGTTCGCGGACGATCGTGATATTCGGGTGGTTTTCGAGCGCGTTGGTGACGCCGCCCGAGAAGAGGTCACGGTCGACTGCGAGCGCCGAGCCGGCGGGGACCTTGTGCACATCGGCCTCGCGCATGATGATCGAGCCGAGGCTGCGCATCTCGCGGTGGAGCAGGCCGACGGCATTGCTGTCGCCATCGTCGCTGCGGAAGCTGTTCGAGCACACCATCTCGGCGAGCGTGTCGCCCTGATGCGCAGGGGTCATGTCGCCGCCGCCGCGCATTTCGGAGAGGCGGACGCGATGGCCCGCCTCGGCGAGCTGCCAGGCGGCTTCGGAGCCTGCGAGGCCGCCGCCGATGATGTGAATGTCGTATTCGGCCATTTACCGTTTCCATTGACTTGCGCTTGGTCGGCGACGCGGTAGGGCGGCTGCGGACCTTGGGGGGTGCTATCGGGCGCCTCTGACATGTTGAGCGGGATATGCAAAGGGGCGGATGATGAACGGGGAACAAGGTTGGGACCGCGCGCGCTGGCTGTGGCTGGCGGCGCTGGTCGGGGGAATCAGCTTTTTTATCGCGGTGGTGCAGCGGCTCGACGGGCCGGCGATCTGGGCGTGGAAGACGTCGGGCGTGGCTTTGCTCGCAGCCTGGGCGGCGGCGAATGCGCGAAATGGTGACGGCAAGCTGATCGCCGCGGCGCTGGCGTTTGGCGCTCTGGGCGACTGGCTGCTCGATGCAGCCGGGATGCTGCAGGGGGCGGCCGCCTTTGCGACGGGACATCTGATCGCGATCATTCTTTACCTCCGCAACCGGCGGCCGAGCATGACCGGTTCACAGAAGATGCTGACAGGGTTCGTCGTGCCACTCGCGCTCGTCATCGCGTGGGGATTGACGCTTGGCGCGCCGATCCATCTGATGGGCGCCGCGATCGCCTATACCGGCGGTGTCGCCGTGATGGCGGCGACCGCGTGGGCGAGCCGCTTCCCGCGCTATCGCACCGGGATCGGCGCGATGATCTTCCTCGCCAGCGACCTGTTCATTTTCGCGGGCGAGGGCGGCGCGCTGTCCAAGGACGTTACGATGTGGCTGGTCTGGCCGCTGTACTTCGCAGGGCAGGCACTGATCGCATGGGGCGTCGTGAGCACGCTGTCCAGGGAAGCGCGCGCCTGATCAAGATGGGGGCGCGGCCTCGCCGACAAGCAGCGCTTCGATATCGGCGACCGGGCGGTCGGTCATCTCCTTGACATGCTCGCCGACGATCCGCGCGACCGTTTCCTTGTGCCAGAGCGGGCGGAGCTCGCCCATCGTGCGTGCCGGCGCGATCACGACGAGCGCATCGAACTTGCCCGCCAGCGCCATCGCATTGATCTTTTCGGCGAGGCCGCGGGCAAAACGATCTTCCTCCTGCTGATGGAAATCGGGCTCGCCCATCGTGCCGCCGGCAAGGCCGGTTCCGGCGGGCGCGGGCGACTGGCCGGAGGCGTCGGTCTTGATGTCGCTGTCCTTGCGGTCTTCGCGTTCCTGATGCGAGGTCGTGCGCAGGTCGATCTGGCGCTGATCGCCCTGATTGCGCAGGAACAGCGCCTTGCGGCCGTCGGCGACGAGGACGAGGGTGTCGGCGGGGAGGGTCATGCTCTTGCTCCTTCTACTCCGGAGCAACGCATGGGTCGGGGGTGAAGTTTCGGAGTTGGGCGCGGGATTGAGCCTCCCTGTCGCGAAGCGATGGTGGCCTTGGCCTGGCGCTGTTGGCCCCTCCGTCAGCGCTTCGCGCTGCCACCTCCCCATGGCTTCGCCACAGGGAGGATTTTTATTGGCCGTCCCACGCCGCAATCGTCGTGCGGTGAAGCAGGCGGTCGTAGCCGTCGTAGCCGCCGGTCGCGCGGTGGAGCAGCGAGCGGTTGTCCCACATGATCAGCATGTCGGGTTCCCAAGCGTGGGAATAGCGAAACTCCTCGCGCCCCTGCCACTGGATGAGTTCGTAGAGGAGCGGCAGGCCTTCGCTGTCGTCGAGGCCATCGAAGCCGATGATATAGCCGGCGCAACCGAACAGTCCCTTGCGGCCGGTTTCAGGATGCGCGCGGACGAATGGATGAAGCTGCGTTTCGAGCGCCTCTTCGTCCGAGCGGATATCCATGCTGCGCCCTTTGTCGTTCGCGCCATACATGCCCGAAGGCGCGTAGCCCGCGCGGGCGCTGTGGATCGCCTGTAGCCCTTCGACACGCGCACGAAGGTCGGCGGGCATCGCGTCGAGCGCGGCGTGCTGGTTCGAAAATTCGGTGTTGCCGCCGACGGGCGGGATGGTGATGCCGAAGAGGCAGGTGCCCGCGGGCGGGCGCTCCTGGAAACTCCAGTCGCTGTGCCAGTTTTCGGCGAAGAGCGGCGCGGTCTCGTCGGCCTTGCGCTTCACCGCGATGATATGCTCGTGGCCGGGGATCGGGCGGATGAAGGGATCGTCCCCGAAGCCGCCGAAATAACCGGTAAAGCGCTCGAGATCGTCCTCGCTCATCTTCTGATCGGGAAAGGCGAGGACATGATGGTCGAGCCATGCCGCGCGAATTTCGGCGATGGTTTCGGGGGCGAGCGGTCGCGTCAGGTCGATGCCGGTGACGCGGGCGCCGCACGACTGACCGCTGGGAGTGATCGTGAGAGTCATAAGCCGATGCTGCGCCGAATGAGGCGCGCGGTCAATCGCGCACGGCAGGCCGCCCCGAAAGCTGGCCGAGCCGATGGCTTCAATTTCCAAGAGCATCCGTAATTCAGCCAAGCGCCATCTTTGCGCCTCTAATCTGATCCGCGGGGACCAACACGGAGAAGACAGATGTTCCTGTTCAAGAAACTGGCTTTGACGGCGCTGATTGGCGCCAGCGCCTTCGCCGCTTTGCCGGCGGAAGCGGAAGCGCGCGACCGGCATCATCGCCACAGCTATTACGGTGAGCGCGACTATGATCGCTATGGCGATT
This sequence comes from uncultured Sphingopyxis sp., assembly GCA_963545025.1. Taxonomy (GTDB): domain Bacteria; phylum Pseudomonadota; class Alphaproteobacteria; order Sphingomonadales; family Sphingomonadaceae; genus Sphingopyxis. The sequence continues at coordinate 15,647 of CAUUIU010000018.1, forward strand.
ACCGCCGCGACTATCGGCGTGATTACCGTCGCGATTATCGGCGCAGCCATTATCGCGACCGCCGCTATCATTGCCGGCGGGGCAGCGGAACCACGGGCCTGATCGTCGGGGGCGCCGCCGGCGCGCTGCTCGGTCGCGAAGTCGACCGTTATGGCGACCGGGTTCCCGGCACGATCATCGGCGGCGCGGCGGGCGCGTTGATCGGACGGGAGATCGATCGCGGCGGCCGTCGCTGCTGATCTCTCGATAGCTTCTGGGCGATGCCCGCGCCGCGCGACCATTCGGTCACGCGGCGCCGGTCGTTCGATTGCGGTCAGCGAATAAGGCGATAGAGTGGATATGCCGGAAGGGGATAGCCCCGCCGCCCCTATGGAGGCCGCAAATGAAAAGCCTGATGAAATTCGCAGTGGCGGCCGGTTTCGGACTGTCGCTCGCCATCGTTCCGGCGTCCAGTATCGCCGCGCTTCAGAAAGGTGCGAAGGCACCCGACTTCACGCTGAACGCGGCGCAGGGGGGCAAACCCTTTAGCCTGTCGCTGAAGCAAACGCTGCGCAACGGGCCGGTCGTGCTCTATTTCTTTCCGGCCGCCTTCACGGCCGGCTGCACGGTGGAGGCGCATCTGTTCGCAGAGGCGAGCGACGACTTCAACCGACAAGGCGCACGCGTGATCGGCGTGACCGCAGGTAATATCGACCGCGTCGCAGAATTTTCGAAGTCGGAATGCCGGGACAAGTTTGCGGTCGCAGCCGATCCGGGTGCAAAGGTCGCGGCGAAATATGACTCGACCATGCAGGGCCCAAACGGGACGACGCTTTCCAGCCGGACATCCTATGTCATCGCCCCGAACGGCACGATCCTGCTGAGCTACACCGATCCCAAACCGCAGGCGCATATCGAAAAGACGATGGCGGCGGTACGCGCGTGGAACGGGCGGCGGCGTTAAGCGCAGTTTCTGTCATGGCAAAGCTGTCGGCCCTCGCGAAGGGACGCGCAGGTCGCGGAGGAGACGTGCGATAACGGCGTTGTCAGTTCGCCAAAGCTGCCGGTTTGAGCTCACCGGGACGCAAGTCGACCGCAATCGAAGCACGCGTGCCGCGTGGTGCCGCCGGATCGCCGGCTGGACCATAGGATAAGGCGGCCTTGTGAGTCCGCGCCAGCGCCTCAATTAACCGCGTGCCAAGTCCGGTACCCTGGGCGACGCCGTCAGTCGGCATACCGACCCCGTCGTCCTCGACGGCGAGTTCGATCGATGACGGTCCCGTCTGGCGCAGCGACAGGCGGATTTCGCCGCTCTGACCTTCGGAATAGGCGTATTTGCAGGCGTTGCTGATCCATTCATTTGCAATCATGCCGAGCGCAACCGCTTTGTCGGTCGCTACCCGGAGCGGTTCGACCGAGGCGGTGACATTCCGCGTGCCGACGCCATTGGACCAGGCTTCGGACAAATCCTGCGCCAGCCCGTCGAGATAGCCGTCCATCGCGACATATTCGACGTCGTCGGTGGTATAGAGACGGCGATTGACCTGCGCGACGGTGGCAATGCGCTGCTGCGTCTTTTGCAACGCTTCGCGCGCACCGGGGTCGGCCAGCGACTTCGACTGGAGCGCGACGAAGGACATGATCATCTGAAGATTGTTGGCGACGCGGTGGTTTACCTCTTTGAGCAGCGCCTCGAGCCTGGCATTGCTGGCGCGCAGCTCCGCCTGCGCCTCTTCGCGCGCGCGGCGCAGCAGGGCGCGCTCGAGCACCTGGTCGAAACTGGAGGCGAGCAGATCGAAGAAATCATCGCCGACCGACTTTACGACATAATCGTCGGCGCCCGATTTGAGAGCGGCGACCGCGACGCGGCTTTCCTCCGAGCCGGTGACATAGACGAGCGGCGGACAGTCGCGGAGCGCGCGCAGCGCCTCAATCGTTGCGAGGCCGTCCTGTCCGGGCATATAATGGTCGACCGCAATCAGGTCGAAGGCGGTGACCTTTGCCATGTCGACACCCTCGGCACCGCTCGCCGCGAGGCTGACGCCATAGCCCTTGCGGGCGAGCGCCCGCGCGGCAAGACGGCGCATGCCTTCGTCGTCGTCGATATAGAGAATATGGGTCAGGGGTGGTCTCAGGCCAGGTCGGGATCGGGGACCTGGATCACCGAAAGGAAGAGACCGAGCTGGCGAATGGCATCCGCGAAACTTTCATAGTTCACGGGCTTGGTGATGTAGACGTTGCAGCCGAGGTCATAGCAGCGCTGGATTTCGACCTTGTCGTCGGTGGTCGTCAGCACAACGACGGGCTGTCTCTTATACACATCTGACGCTGCCGACGAAGCTAGAAGTGTAGA
>CAUUIU010000019.1:0-17876 GCA_963545025.1 uncultured Sphingopyxis sp.
GCGGAGCATCGAGCTCTATCCCCGCCGCAGCCATCCGCAGCATGTCGCGCCGCTGCTGTCGCAACCAATCGTCGAAACATGCCTAACGATCCCGACATGGCAGTGGATCGAGGGCGGGAGGGATCGCGCCGTCGCGCGGGCAGCATTCAAATCCGTCGTCCCTGCGACATTGCTGAGCCGCACGTCCAAGGGCGGACCGGGCGGCTTCATGCAGCGAATATTTCAGTCGAATGCCGAAGAGGCCGGCGATCTGCTTCGCAACGGCCTGCTTGCGCGGGCCGGTCTGCTCGACCTCAGGATCTTGGAAGGGGCGTCGCAACCGACCGTCGAGGGGTTCGAGCAGGCGCAGCGAATCCTCGCGCTTTGTGCCGCCGAAAGCTGGGTTCGTTGGTGGACGGACGTGGGCGCGTCATGAAGCTATCTTCGCTCAGCGCCCAGCGCTCGCGTGCACCCTGGCTTCCATTGCTTTGCCATTTTCGACCAACGATCGAATGCGCCTCTGTCATCGAGTTCCGGGTCGCGCCGGTCGCGGAGCCAGAAGTCGAACCAGGCCAGATTCTCTCGCATCGCGCGAAGCCGATTAGACGGGATATGAAACAGATGGGTCTCATCGGTGGCGGTCGTCTCACCAGGAAAGAGGCTGATCTGCGCGGGAACTTTGGCTTCGCGAAGCGCGGCATAGAAATCGATCGCTCCCGCAAAGGGAGAAGCCATCTGCTGGAGGATTGGGCCGCACGCCTTATCGGCACGGAGCGACGGCGACAGCTGGCGATAGGCGTCGAGGTAGTTGCCGGAAGGGGGGCCACCGAAGACGGCGTGATACCCGTCTTTCGGATCCGAATAGGAAGCGGGTTCAAGATAATTGCCGTCTCCGCTGGAAGCAGCGCGGAATATATCCGATTGGGTCATGGCGACATTCACCATCTGCGATCCGCGGCTGTATCCGGCAATGCCAATGCGGTCGGGATCGACAATGCCTTCGCTTGTCAATTCAGCGATCGCGTCTTCGAAACTATAGACGCCGTTGAGCCAGATCAGCTCGCGCAGCTTAGCGGGTCCGAGTGTGCCGGGGCCTCCCGACCACTCCATAAAAGCGTTCCACAGGTCCGCCTGCTGCCGCGCCGAAGGGTCGTTCATCAGAATGACGAGATATCCGCGCTCAGCGAACAGCTGGGCGGGATAGTTCCATTGCATATCGGCGCTTGCGAAGCGTTCGTCCGCGTCGCTGCCATGGGTGATGATGATCGCCGGGTAGCGGCTGCTTGCCTGGTAATCGCGAGGCCAGATGATGAATCCGGTCGACCGGTAGCCGAGCCGGTTTGTCCATTGATGGGGCGTGACGTGCAGCGGTGCGATCGACTCATGGGCAGAGGAAAGCGGGGCCAATGTCTGCACGCGCCCATCATGCGGTGCGACCTGCACGAGGCGCGGGGCTTGGTTCAGCCCCTCCTCGACGCAAATACCCCAAGCTAGATCCTTGCGAAAATCGCAGGCAGTCAAGCTTCTTGAGTGGATCAGCGGCTTTGCGCGCCGACTTGTAAGCATAACCAATCCGTACCGCGGATGCGAGAGCGTTCGCACCCCCAGCAGGGCCGTTCGCCCATCCGCCGAGAGCCAGTTTCCCGCGGATCGCGGATCGCCGATATAATAGGGCTGGCCGCCATATCGGATTTTTCGGCCATCGGTCCGCGTCTCGGTAAGCGCTAACGCGCTTCCGAAACCTTCGCTGGCGAGCGTTCCGCCGTTCGGGCCGCGCAGCAGTCCGATTGCCGGGAAACCGAAACTTTCCTCGATGGGGCGGCTCGCCTTGGTGGCAAAGCTCCAGGCAAAAGTTCCGATGCCTTCGGTCCGTTCCGCATCGGATTGCTCCAATTGATAGCGCGGCCCTTCCTCGGTCCATTCGACATTGCCGCCATAATAGAAAGCAAGCCGGTCGCTCGATGGCCGCGATGCCACCAGCCACTCCTCGCCAATGGCCGACCTTAGGCGCAGCTCGACGATTGCCTTGACCGGCGCGCGCCGCCGGTTGCGCTGGCCGACCACCGCGTCGTCAACGGACACATCGACCGGCTCCGAACGCGGCTTGAGCGTGGCGTACCAGAGCCACTGTCCGTCGGGAGACCAGTCGTGATACAAGATACCGATACGGCGAGGCGCACCGCTTCGGACCGCGAACAGCCCGCCTTCGGTCTGGCCGACGGTCACCTTCGCATCACGCCCCAGTAGCGGTTTGATCGTCCCTTCGGCGTCGAGCGCATAGAGCTGAAGGCCATCGCCCCGATCGAGCAGAAGGCTCCAGCCTTTGCCTTTCGGCAGCGGCCGGAGCTGTTCTGCGCTTGGCGCTCGCAGAATCTCGCGCGAGACGCGCGAGCGCAGGTCACGCAGATGGAGGATCGAGACGGTCTCATTCTTTTCGAGATCCGCTCGCCGTTCGAGATAGGCGAGCGACTTGCCGTCGCTCGCCAAGCTCAAATCGAAATCCGCCGGGACGGTCACCACATCTTCGACCGTCCAGCGCCGACCTTCCTCTGCGACGGCCGTGCCGCCGTTAGCGAGACTGACAAACAGAAGGAGCGGACATAGGCGGATGCTACCAGTCATGCCGAACCGTGATGCTCAGGAAGCGGCCAATTGCTGACCCGTTCGTCGTGTCAAACGGTGCATCGAAAGGCGAAGTGGTGAAGATCGGCTCGGGTTTGCTGTTGAACACATTCTGTGCGCTCAGCGCGACTTCCGTGCCTGCGCCGATCCGCAATCGGCCGGTCAGGTCAAGCGTTGTCGATCCGTCAAGTTTGACGGCTGCCGGACGACGATTGTCCGTAACGCTAGCGCTGTGATTGAGGAAGGCCGCGAGCGAGAACGCCTTGTCGCTCAGCGTGAGCCCGCCGCGCGCCCGAAGATGCGGCGGGCGGAAGATCGTTCCGGCAAGGTCTGTCACCGGCAGGCCGGGAAGCAATTGCTGGCTGCTGTCGAGCCAGGTGGCTCCAGCGTTCAGGCTCAGCTGCCGATCACTGCCAAGTTCGACATCATATCGCACCGCGATGTCGACGCCGCGATATTTTTGCCGCGCGATATTGCGGTCGCGGGCATCGAGGAAGGCGACGACGCGCGCCGGGTCGTAGGGAGACCCCGTAATGTTCTGGAGCCCGCCATCGGCACCGGCGAAGATATCTTCGAGCAAGGCAGGCGCAGGATTCAAGGTAACGAGATCGGCAAAGATCGGATTGTTCAGAACCCCGGCGCCCGAGGCGAGCGGCGGCGCAACCCGATCCGTATAGTCGATCCGAAAATAGCTTGCCGATACCTCGAGACCATCGAGCGGCTTCACGGTGGCGCTGAAGGTCCAGTTTTCGGAGCGTTCAGGCTCGAGCTGGTCGTTCGGCCCGAGGGCATAAGCGACGGTCGATCCAGCGGGAAATCCCTGGCCGAAGCCGCCGACCGGCACGAGCAGCGCAACATAGCCGGAATATTGCTGATAGAGCGTTGGGAGCTTGAAGGACTTGCCCCATGACACCCCCAGCCGGACATGTTCGACCGGATCATAGATGAAGCTCAGCTTCGGGGTGACAATGTCGCCGGAGTCCGAATAATCCTCATAGCGCAGCGCCCCGGTTAATGACGCGCGGTGCGCGAAGGCGATATCCTGATCGGGGCTCGCGATCGGCAGCAGAAGCTCGCCATAGGCGAAGTGACTGCGGCGCGAGCGTGAAAAGCTGCGCGTCCCGATTTCGGATTTGAAACGGTTGGTGCGATAGCCGCCGCCAAAGGCCAGTCGCGCGGCGCCCGCGGGGAGCTCGAATAGCGACCCCTCCAGTCCGGCCTCCACCGCGATATTCCGGTTGAAGAAGTGGCGGGCGGTGGCGGTGCTCGGCGCGCCGCCGCTGAAATTCTGGCTGAGGCCATCGGTCGTGTCGGTGCCGAAAAACGCGCCCGCTTTCAGCTTCCAATTGGCCGACAGTTCGGCCGACAGCGTCGGTGCGACACCGAATGTTTCGAATTTGGTGCGCGCCTCGAGCCCTGAGTTTCGGAGCGGCTGGGCGACCGTGAAACCGGTCGCCGACTCCATCCTTCCGCGCTTGTAAATAAGATCGGTAGCCAGGGTGACGCCGCCGCCAAGCGACTGATGACCGCTCAGCAGAACCGCGTGTCGGCGAAGGTTGGGGAACAACGTAGAATCGGGGTTGTTGGCGGACGCATAGCTGCGATCCTTCGCCCGGATCGCGGTGCCGTGCGAATAATCATATGCCGCAATGATGCCGCCGTCCGACCAGCGCGAGCCGCCAAGAAGGTTATATTGCTGCTGGAAATTGCCGCCGTCGGTCGACAGGCCGAGCCGGGCGCTGGTCGACACGCCCTCATAGTCGCGCTTGAGCAGAATATTGACCACCCCGGCGACTGCATCGGCGCCGTAGATGGCCGATGCTCCGTCGGCCACGACCTCGACGCGGTCGACGGCCGCGATGGGAATGGCGCTGACGTCGATCACCGAATTGACGCTGCTGTACGCAAAGCGATTGCCGTTGATCAGCGTCAGCGTCGCATTGGGGCCAATACCGCGCAGGTTGAAGGTCGATGCGCCATTGGCGTTGACGTTTTCATTCGCGGCGCCCTGCGAATTCCCAACCCCGGGATTCTGGCCTCCGCCGAAATTCTGCGGCAAGCTGCGCGCCACTTCGCCAAGATCGGCATGGCCGGAGTTGCGGATGTCTTCCGATGTCACCCGGATCACAGGGATTGCCGTGGGAGCACCCGTGATCCTCGACCCCGTCACGACGATCGGCTCGGCGTCGGTTGCGGTGCTATCGGCGGTGGACGTGAGTCTGGAAATGACCACCGAGCCGACCTCGAACCTTGCGATCAGCCCGCTTCCCTTGAGGAGCACCTCGATTGCTTCGCGGCTCGTTAGCTCGCCTTTCAACGGCGGTGCTGTCTTTCCTTCAAGATCGCGCGACGCCGCGTAGAGTTCGATGTCGGCAATCGTGGCAGCGCTGCGCAGCGCGTCGCCGAGATCTTGGGCCGGTTGATCATAAGATTGGCGCTGTTGCTGCATGGCCAGCGCAACCGCGGGTGAAAAACAGGCGGCACTGCCGACCAGCAGCGCGACCAGCGAACGGGACTTCTTCAACATTATCACTCCCCCATTTTCTCGGCCGTGCTTCAGGCAGGCGGCCAGTGGGGGTGCGTTGACGGGGCGAAGGGGAGCCCCTTAGTCTTGGGTGAAAAAATTATCGGCGGCGCAGATGGATGGCTCCCGCCGCGCGTTCGACCCTAAGACCGAACAGGCTTGCGATCCGTTCGGCGAAGGCATCGGTCTCGCTGAGATGGAAGCGGCCGGAAACCTCAAGCGCTGCGCTCGCCGCATCGTCGATCACGATCGGGATGACGGCATAGCGATTGGCCTCGGCAACCAGTCGGTCGAGCCTTATCGAACGATATTCGGCCCAGCCTTCGGGCCAGTTTTCGGGAATGTCAGACGCTTGGGTCGTGCTGAGCTGTAAATTGCCATCACGCCGATAGGTCAGCGTCTTTCCCTGTGACAGCGCGGTCGCAGTACCGGTTTTTGCGTCTGCGCGCACGTCGGCCTCGCCGCGCCGGAGGGCCGCACTGACCGTTCCGGCCTCGTCGAGGCTCAGGTCGATCTCGGCATCGTTCGCGATAGCTGCGCCTCGCCCGGCGTCGATATGGAGCGGTATAGCTTGCTTGGCGATGGAAAGACGGACCCTGCCCTTCACCAAGCGGACGCTGCGGTCGCCGTCTCCGAACGCGACATCCAGCCGGCTGTCGGTATCAAGCGTGGCGCTCGAGCCATCGGCAAGCCGGAACGTGCGGATTTCGCCGCGCTGCGTAATCAGGGGTTCGGCGGCGCGCGCGGTGGAGGCGCTGCCGGGCTGGCCGGGAAGGGAGGCGCCTCCAGCCCCGATTGCTACAATCAGCAGCGCAATTGCCGTCGCGGCGGCGCCCCATGGCAGCCAGCCGCGAACCCGGGCCCGCCGCGCTTCGGCATGGTTCGTTCCGTGGCGCTGCGATGTTTTGAGAACCGCCAAAGCCGCCATTCGGCGTTCGGCGCGGCGATAGGCTTCGCCATGATCGGCCGATGCGAGGAGCCATGCTTCAAACTCTCCGCGCAGCGCGTCGGCATCCTCGCCGCGCATCTTGATCAGCCACGCCTGGGCCACCTCTTCGACGGGATAGTTGCCGCCGCTTGTGCTGGTCATCGGCCGCCGTCCACCACCCTTGAAATCTGACCGAGCGCCTTCATCATATGATATTCCACCGTTGCGATGCTGATGCCAAGCAGTTCATGTATCTCGCGGTAACTGAGTTCGTCCACCCGGTGCATCAAGAAGACACGCCGCGTCTTTGGCGGCATGGCGTCAACGGCGGCTTCGTACAATCGCAGCAAGTCCGCGGCTTCGAGGTTCCATTCCTGCGCCGCCGGCGTGGCGCCGTCGCGCTCCTCGCGAAGCGGAAAGAAAGTCGCCCGCGCGGACTTCTGGCGTCGCGCTCGGTCAATCAGGATGTTCTGGGCAATGCGGCGAAGAAACCCACCGGGGTTGACGAGCTGGTGACGTTGCGTGCTGCCCGCCGCGCGCGCGAAGACTTCCTGCACCAGATCCGGCGCTTCCTCGGATCCCGCTTTGCGGCGCAGGAAATGGAAGAGCGACGTGCGATGCGTCCGATATATCGCGTCCAGATCGTGCCCGGCTTCAGGCCGCTGCTCGACCGGCGGCGGACGATCGGCCGGATGGGCATGGCAGGCCGAAGACACCGAAAAGGGGTGACGCGGCGGGGCACGGTCGCCGCAGGTACAGGAAGACACGACAGAAAATCCCGGAGGCACGAGCGGGACCAGCCGGCTTTCGCCAGAGACCCGCCTCCCAGTGCTGTGCCGCCGTTTGGTCGCTCGCGCGATCCATGGACCGGTTGGGCCGCCGGTCCGGTCAGGGACTGGCGCATATGATGCCTGGCGAAATATTCCGCGCAGGAGCTGCCAGCGATGCTCCTGCGCGGTCGAATCATGTCAATTCTGGATGGCTCTGACAAGCTAAAGTGTCACCCCATCGCTAAGGATCCTCAGGGCTGGCGGTCTGGATGCCCGGCAAGCGCCCGGGCGTAGTTCGCCGCTTCATGCGCGCGCCGCTCGTGATAGCGGAGCATGAGGCCCCGGACTTGCGCCTGCGGCTCGACATCGGCGACCGCAGTCGCGATCGCTTCGAGCTCCGCCTCCACATCGGCGAGGATCGTCGCATCGAATTGCCGCGATAGCTGAAGCCGGTCTCCAATCGCCGCAATGCTGGCGACGATCTCGCTGTTCGACGAGCGTTCGGCGATAGCCAGGAACAGGTCAGCGACGCGATCGGGATAGGGCTGGTCAGCGGGGACCGACGCTGCCGACCCCTTTGGTGCCGTTGCGAGCGCCGCGAGCAGCAGGACCAGGTGCAACTCGAGCAGGTCGCGAAACTCCGTCTCGCTTAGCCGATGCACATGAAAGCCCTCGCCCGGCATGAAGTCGACCATTCGCTCGCCATTGAGCCGGTAAAGGCTGTCGCGCACCGGGGTCACGCTGACTCCGAGATCGTCGGCGAGACGGGCGGCCTCGATCCTGGTGCCGGTCGCCCATTCCCCGGTCATCAGCTGACGCTTGATCGCCTCATAGGTCGGCTCGAACACATGCGCGGGACTCATTGTCCGTTCCTTTCCGCGGCAGCGAATTCGGACACGGCGTCGGCCTGGTCGGGACGGAGCGCGTCGATCGCGCCGATATGCGCCGGCAGTTCGTCTTGCAGCAGGATCGATGGGCATTGCCCCTCGTAATTGCCGAGATTGGGACGGTGCTGAGCATAGCCGGCGAGGGCGGCAAGTTCGGTCGGAAAGTGCTTGGCGATCTCGGGCGGGTAAGCGAGCCACAGATTTTCATAAGGTTTCAGCCAGCCGAGGCTGTAGCTGACGAGCACGCCGCGCCGGACCTCCTTGCTGAGGTTAGAGCCGGCCGCATGCGCGGTCGATCCGAGAAAACAGATCGCCGAGCCCGGTTTGCATTCCGCGAAGATCGGCTGGCCGAGATCGGTTTTCGCGATCCCCGGCACGCCGTGGCTTTTCGGGAAGATGCGCGTCGCGCCATTCTCTTTCGTGAACGGAGTCAGCGGCCACAGCACATTGACGAGATATTCCTGTGTGCCGTCGGCTCCGCGCCACATATCCTGGTCGCGGTGCGGGAACTGCCGCACCTCGCCAGGATGAATTTCGATCGCCTGCGTCAGGTTGAGCTGGATCCGGTCGCAGCCGGTGCCGAGAATGGTCTCCACGGCAGAAAGGATGAGCGGGTTGAGTACCACTGCGGCCATGTGCTCCGATCGCTTGAGCAGGCCGCCGAAGCGCTTTGTGCGGCGGCCGTAGAAATTGCCCTCGCAAAAAGGCGTCGCGGCAAAGATCGGATCGAGATCCCTAGCGAGGGCATGGACGCGCGCGACCGCCTCGTTGCGAATGATGCAATAGCCTTTGCGGCGCAGTTCATCGACGAGCAGGCCAGGAAGATCGGCTTCGGTCAGATCCCTTTTCATCGTCCCGGCTCCCCGCCTTCTTCGAACTTGAGGACAAGCGGCGCGTAGGTGCCGGTGCGCTGCAGGCCGGGAAGCGTGTCCTCGTCGATCGCTATGCTGAGCGCGAGTATCCGGCAGGCGCTGTCCCGGTGAACAGGGCCCAAGGTGCGGCATCTCCAGCCGAATTTGCTGATCGTGTGATACCAACCAGCTTCGGCGACGCCGACATATTCACATATGCCATGATGCATTGCGTAGTCTGCGAGGGCTGTGACCAACTGGTTCCGGGCGTCGCGGCGCTCGGTCGGCGTTTGTGCGGGGTCGAGGCAGAAGCGGCTGATCTCCCACACGCCCTCGCCGGACGGCGGGCCGTCGGTGCAGAGCTGCGAATAGATGTCGCCGAGCAGATGCGGCGCCGTGGTTGGCAGCAGCCGCGCCGACGCCCGGTGGCGCAGGTCATCGGGATCAAGCAGGATGAGATATCGCGCGTCCGGGGTGTCGAACTGGTCGAGCTCGAAGCGGCCGTCGAGGACGGGCAAATCCCATTGCAGCTTGTCGATGAAGACCTGCTTGCGGGCGGCGAGCATGGCACGCAGCGCCGCATTCCCGGGCGCATCCTGCGCCCGCGTGGATTGACTGATCATGAAACTTCCTTGGCTGTTGATGCCGGAATCAGACCATCAATCCCGCGGAACGCCTATGCCCATTTCTGGGCAAGCTTTGTGCGTTTTTCTGCTCCTCGTCAGAGCGGGCGCCACCAATCATAGACATCCGAAAAGCCGATGACGCCGTCGAACAGGGCGCAGAGGATCAGCATTTGCCGGCACGGCACCGAATAGCGCTCGCGCGCGATCTTGAGATGACGGACGACGGTCTCTTCGCTGATGCCGAGGATGCCGGCGGTCTCGCCGGCAGTCTTGCCGCGCGCCGACCAGAGCACGCATTCGCGCTGCCGTTCGGTCAGCGCCGCCCGCCGCGTGTATGAGCCTGTCCCGATGAGCTGCCGCGCCGCGGCGAGCGCGACGGCGCCGACGATCTCGGCGGCGTGGAGCATCTCGAGCGGGATCCTGGCATTGGGAGCGACGGCAAAGGAGCAGCTTCCGGTCGCTTCGCCGGGCAAGTGTCGCGGCACCGTGAAGCCGTCGCCGATTCCGCTCTCGCGGGCGACCTTCAGCAATTGCCGGTCGCCGCGAGAAAGCGGGATGTAGTGATCGACATTGCGCCATTGGAAACCCGTCATGGATTTTTCGCCAGCGCGCCGGATCGGGTCGGTGCCGCTGAGATCGAAGCCGACATAGACATTCGCCCAGGCGTCGGGATAATTATGCACGAGCATCGATGCACCCTCGCCGCCGCCGCCGCGGCGATCGAAGGCGAGCGCGAAAAGATCAAATCCCATGCGGTCGGCGGCGTTCGACAGGGCGGCAAAGAGCCGCTCTTCCTTGTCGGCGCCTGATATGTCGTGTGCGAGTTCCTCCGTCAGATCAAAATGCTTCACGTCGATTCATCGGCCGCCGGCACGTTCCCGACCCGTCCGCCCGCGATCCGCTCCATGGCTCATCGCTCCCGTTTCCTCTCCGGGAGACAATGAAGTTGGACAAGCTGCGCGATGGTCCTCGCACTGCGGCGGGCGGGTGATACCTCAGCCTCTATACGCAATGCCGATCGCCTCTTCGGTGTAACGACAGGAAATCGCCGGATAAAGCGGCTTGGGGCACCAATCGGGCCCAGATTGACACCTAATGTCTTCGTACGCCGACCGCGGCGAACTCTGCGTCACGCACCGGCGGCATCGGGAGGCGAGGTGGCGATCGACACGTCATGGGCAAGCAGTCGTTCGCAGCTCGGCGCGACAAGGCCCCAGACCGCGTCGAGCACGGCGGCGAATGTCACGCCTTCAAGCTCAAGACTCGCGGCATAGGCGTTCCACTGCCGCCGCTTGTCGCCGTCTTCGAACATGGCAGCCGAAAGTCCCGGGGGACGGCCAGCCGGGATCGGTGTGCCGCGCCGATCGAATGTTGCTGCAAGTGCTGCGTCGAGCGCCTGCGGATCGATGGTGCAAGCCTGCGGAATCGCCCAGAGGTCGTAGAAATCTTTCATGCGACCGTTGGCGATCCCGAGCGCAACCATGGCCTGGAATTTCTCTGCGATGACGCTTGTCGGCGAATAGGTGCGGATCTCCGGATCGGGAAAGTCCAGCAGCGTCGGGAAGGAAGTCGGCGCCGCCGGATCCGAGAGGGCGTCGCCAAAGCCAAGGTCGACTGTGATGGGGATGCGCGTTCGTTCGAGAAAGGCGGTCGTTGTCAGCCGCATGCCGCCATATTCGGCTCCCTCGCGGATCGGCCGCGCGGTGAGTGCGTCGATATCGAAGGTCAACCCGTCAGCCGCCTCGATTTTCATGATCGCGCCGAAATCCGCTATCAGCCGTTCGGCGCTTGCGTTGCCGAAGGCGAGAAAGTCGGCATCGCGGGTGACCCGATTATCGTCCTCTAGCCAGAGCGTGACGAGAAGACCGCCTTTGAGAATGAACTGGTCCCGCAGCGGCGAGAGCGACAGTCGGTAAAGCAGGCGCTCGAGCGCGAAGCGAACGAGCAGAACGTCGAAGGGCTGACGCTCCTTGCGCGCCAGTCGGAGCAGCCGGTCCTTGACCGAGGCTGCGAGATTGACGGGTGCCTTAGCCATTGAAGCTGAGCGCCTCGAGATAGGGCTGCATTCGCTTCCAGACCCCGCCCGCTGCCGCGGCCTCGGCGATGTCACCGGGACTCGTCTTGCGCTGGTCGAGCGCTGCGCGCAGACCCTCGACCGCAACCGAGCGATCGACGAGGCGCGGATTACGGAACAGGTCGGCCAGCGTTTTGGGAACCGAATAGATGGGAACATCGACCCCGGCGACCTTATGATGCTCGATCCCCTGGCGTCGATATTTGTCAGCGAGGCGGACGATCCGGACAGGCGGATAATCGATGACCGGCTCCCAGTCGCTGGGTCCGATTGCTACCCAGACCCGCCGCGGCATCTGGTCGGTGAGCCCGTGGAAAGCGAGCGCCGATACCATGGCGATCACCCCGTTCGGGATGCGCTTTGCAATTTCGGCGAGGCCTTGGTCGGTGTCGATCGGCGCGTCGTGAAGCTGATAGAGTCCGCGCGCGATACGGTCGATGTCGCCATTCTCGACCGCGCGGGCGATGGTTTCGGGTGCCACGCCTGCGGCGCGTAGCTCGCGCGCGCGCAGGATCGGATGCGCGCCAAAGAGCGCTCGAAGCGTCTCGCCTTGCGTTATCGATGTGTGCATGTGACAAAACCTCTAACTCAAATGCGATGTATCATAGGTTTTGTCACATGTCATGCAATGATTACGGCGTTCGGAGATGGGCCCGATTCCACTATTTCCTACATTCACCGGTCATGGCATGCCGGTCAGATGGATCAGGAACCGAAATGGAAATCGCGCGCGCTGGCGATCGAATTCTGGTTCGCCGCTGTTCTCGTCGGCGGCTCCTTCATTGCCGGCCTCATCGGCGCGATCCGGTCGCTGTTCGGCGGGTGACGTCGCCCCGCTATCCAGCTTCTCAAAGGAGCGTCGGGGCATCCGCGCTCGGGGGCTTGCGGCTGAACCACGGGACGTCGGTCCGCTCGACCTCAAGCCGGTCTGCCGGATATTGGGTCACAAGCTTCATGGCTTCCTCAGGGGGTGCCTGCAGCCAGGCATCATGATCGGCAGCTTGAAGAATGACCGGCATCCGGTCGTGAATGTCGAACAGCTCCTCGGTCGCATCGACCATCACCATCGTATAGCAATCGCCCCACTCGTCGGTCGGACGCCATAGGCCCGCGCAGGCGGCGAGCGGCTGGTCGGTCACACTGAGCCAGGTTCGCGTCATCTTGCCCTTCTCGCCTTCGGCCTCGGCGAAGGCGCTGATCGGGATCAGGCAGCGCTGGGCAGGATTGGTGAACCAGGTTCGCCAGAAGGTCATCAGCTTGTCGTCGCGGGCGTTGTTGACGGGCTTCGGCTTGCTCGTCGGTTTCATATGCTTGAGCCGCACCGGGAAGCCCCAGGTCATCGACTGGAGCGCGCGGGTGCCCGCATCGTCGCGGACCACAAATCCTTGTCCGCCGGGATAGACTTCGCCGGGCTGCGCATTGGTGAGCGGGCGCCGCGCTCCGAACGCCGAGGCCACTTCGGCAACCGAAGCCTTGAGGGTCACGAGATTGCACATGGCGGCGAGTCCCCTTGGGCGGTTTCGGTCAGGCCGCGCCGAGCATTTCGTCGAAATTCTGCTGGATCGGCGGCATGATGCTGAAGCTATTCTTGGGGAAAGGCCGCAACATGTCCAGCGGCGGCCGCGCCGCCATCAACCAGTCGAACCAGTCCTCGGGGCGGACCACGCCGACGTGGCGATCCTTGTGCGGCGCGAGATCGTCATAAGCCGGGACGGTAAGCGCCGCGAAACTCTCGGGCCACAGGCGGTGCGCCGGACGCCAGACCGCTGCGATGCAGAAGAAAGGCTCGTCGCTGATGAGGCTTGCGGCGTAGATTGTCTTGCCGCGCTTTACGAGGCCGAACTCATTGGCGAGCAGCAGACAGGGCCGATCGATGATCGCGGTCTCGGACTTCAGGAGCGGGGTCTGGAATATATCGGCATCGCGCGAGGGCAGCCCCCACAGCATCTCCTTCTCGCGTTCGCGCTGGCCGTCCCATACCATCACGCGGTGGAGCTTGCCGATGCCGACCAGTGCGTCGTCCGTCTCGATATCCATGAACTCAGTCCTCAGGCGCGGAAACGGCTGAGCGCGCGCTTCCATTCGCGTTCTTCGGGCATCGGCAGAGCGATGTCATCGGGGCTCGGGTCGACGAGCTCGATCCGCACCGGGCGGACGCGCTTGCCCGTTCGCGCGCCGCAGCGGACACACCAGAATTTCTGGCACGCCTTGACGAGATTGCCGTCCCACATCCTGCACTCGAAGCGCCACCAGATCCCATAGGGATTGAAGGTCGCGCTATGTCCGCAGCGGCAAACGGGCTTGATCGCCCGAAACCAGGCCGCGGCCTCGAAGACATGCGTGGCGCGATGCTGTCCTTCCTTCGTCCATCCGCCCACGTCACAGGGAGAGTCCAAGCTGGTCGGGGCTCGCGGGCTCCGCGCCGGCGCGAACGCTCTCGACGATCGCACGCGCGAGTTCGAACGCGGCCTCGACACGGATGTGACTTGTCGGCGCGGTGATACCCACGCGCGCCCAGCCAGGGGCGGAAAGGATGGTCTCTGCGACTCGGGCAGTATCGATATTGTCCATGGCCTTATGAGAACATAGAGAGAACAATTTGGCAAGTGGGTGACCGGGACAGCGCGGGCGTCCCGCGTGGCCGGCGGGCGCTTGCTGCCGCTGACGCCCGTCGCCGCCCGGTCCGGGGCCCGCCGCCGCTACAGGCAGCGCCAGAAACCGGCGAGGAAGAGATGGCCCGCTCCCCGGGCGGCGGACCGGGCGCGGCGAGAGAGGCTCGCTGCCGGCTGCCCCAGGAGAAAGATACCATGAAACTCTTGACCCCCGCGCTCGAGGCGCAGCTTCGCGCCAATCTCGCCGCCCGGATCGACGCGCTTTCGCGCGGTGAACGCGAGCCGGACCCCAAACCGGTCGTCCGCCTGTTCAGCCCGGTCGGCGCGGCGACCTGGCTCGCGACCGAGATCGATGCGGACGGTATTTTCTTCGGCCTCGCCGATCTCGGCTTCGGCTGCCCCGAACTCGGCAGCTTCGCGCTGTCCGAACTCGAGTCCGTCCGCCTGCCTTTCGGCCTCACAATCGAACGCGACCTCCACTTCACGGCAAGCCACCCGCTATCGGCTTATGCCGAAGCGGCACGGTGTGCGGGATCGATCGTGTTGGGGGAGCAAAGGGTACGGCGCGCGGCCGAGCGACTTTCGGGGCGCGACTGACGCGCCGCGCCGCCTGCCGGGACCGCCACGCGCAGCCCCGGGAGGAAGAGGGGGGCTGGCGCCTTCGTGACGGGTCCAGGAGCCGGGAGAGTGTCTCGCGGCGGCCCGTCATGGAGAAAGCCCATGGCCAGACAGGCCCCGAAACTCATCCTCAGCCCGTCGCGCGACATCCCGTTCGACCGGCTGTTTCTCTCCCAGTCCAATGTCCGGCGGGTGAAAGCCGGCGTGTCGGTCGAGGCGCTCGCCGACGATATCGACCGGCGAACCCTGCTCCAGAGCCTCAACGTCCGGCCCGAACGCGACGCCTCGGGAAAGGAAACCGGTCGCTATGAAATACCGGCCGGGGGGCGGCGCTATCGCGCGCTCGAACTGCTGGTCAAGCGCAGGCGTCTCGCGAAAGATGCGCCAATCCCCTGTGTCGTGCGCGCGGCGCACAGCGATATTCTCGCCGAGGACGACAGCTTCGCTGAAAATGCCATGCGCGAGGCGCTGCATCCGCTCGACCAGTTTCGCGCGATGCAGGCGATGGTCGACAAGGGCGACGATGTCGAGACGATCGCGGCGCATCATTTCACCACCCCCGCGGTCGTGCGCCAGCGGCTGAAGCTCGCCGCGGTGTCACCGAAGCTCCATGACATCTATGCCGACGACGGCATAACGCTCGATCAGCTGATGGCCTTCACCGTCGCCGACGATCATCAGCGCCAGGAGGAAGTCTGGGCGCAGCTCGATCACAGCTTCAACAAGAGCCCCGGCTTCATCCGCCAGAAGCTCACCGAAGACAGCGTAAGGGTCACCGACAAGCGCGCAGCGTTCGTTGGCGTCGATGCCTATGTCGCGGCAGGCGGCAGCGTGGTGCGCGATCTGTTCGAGGCCGACGGCGGCGGCTGGCTCACCGACCCGGCGCTGCTCGACCGGTTAGTCGACGAAAGATTGAAAGCTGAAGGCGAGCGAATTCTTGCCGAGGGCTGGAAATGGGTGACCACCTCCATCGACCTGCCGTGGGACGCGACGCGCGACCTGCGCGCGATCGACCGCACGGAGGTCCCGATGACCGACGACGATCAAGCCCGCGTCGCCGCACTCGAGGCTGAAAGCGAGGCGCTTTGCGAGGAATGGTCCGAGGTGCCCGACGTGCCCGCCGAAGTGCATGCACGGATCGATGCGATCGACGCCGAACTCGGCGCGCTCGTCGACCGCCCGCTCGTCTTCGATCCCGCCGAGATGGCACGCGCCGGCGCCTTCGTCTCGATCGACCGCGACGGGTCGGTTCGGATCGAACGCGGGTTCGTGCGGGCTGAGGACGAGCCGGAGCGGGAACTGGCCGATGGCGAGGCTGCTCCGGAAACGGAAGCAGGGGGCGAAGGGTCCGTCCCGCGTGGCGGCGGGGATGGCGATCACGCCATACCGCCTGTGGGCAGCGATGGCGAAGACGAATCCGATGCGCTGCGTCCGCTTCCCGATCGCCTCGTGTCGGATCTCACCGCATGGCGCACGCTCGCGCTCCAGGACGCCTTTGCCGAGGATCCGGCCATTGCCTTCGCCGCAGTGCTCCATGCTCTCGTTCTCGGCTGTTTCTATTCCGCTACGCGGGAAAGTTGCGTCGAGATCGCGGCGAACCGCGTCTATTTCAGCAACGCGCCGACGAACCTGCGCGATTGCGCGCCGGCGCAGGCGATCGATGCGCGCGCGTCGGCATGGAAAGAGCGGCTTCCGCAGGACGACAAGGAGCTTTGGGACTTTCTGCTGACCCTCGACGGCGAGGAGCAGGCGAAACTCCTCGCGCACTGCACCTCGCTCTGCGTCAACGCCCAGGCCGAGATCGTTCCCAAATATGACAATGGTCGTATCTCGGCGCACGGCGTTGCGCGCCGGATTGCGCACAGCGATGTGCTGGCGCGGGCGGTTGGGCTTGACCTCGTTGCGGCGGGCTGGCGGCCGACGGTCGAGGGCTATTTTCGCTCGGTGACGAAACCGCGGATCCTTGCCGACGTCGCCGAGGCGCGCGGGTCGCAATTTGCCGAGATGATCGATCATCTCAAGAAGGCCGACATGGCGCGCGAAGCCGAGCGGCTTCTCGAAGATGCGGCGTGGCTTCCTGAGCCGATGCGCACGCCGGGGCTCGACGATGCTGAGCGCGGCGATGCTGAGGGCGATGCTGCCGATGGCGAATTGCCTGCTTTCCTTGCCGAGGATGCAGTCGAACCGGACGACGCGAATGACGCCGAACTGCCTGTCGCGGCCGAATAATCGGCTTCCGCCCATCACTGACAATCGAGGCTCGGACTCGGCAGCGATGCCGGGCCGAGCCTTGTCCGGAGACCTGACATGAATAATTCAAATCCCATTCGCCGCTCAACCGATGGAGGCTATCATGGCTGATCGCGTTCCCGCATCAATCCAGATCGGCGGCAACATCTCTGCCGCAGTTTTCGCAGAGCTGCTCCACATCATTGCCTTTGAGGGTCTGTCGCCCGAATGGGGCGGCGAGCCGTTCGACGCCGAAAGCCGCGTCTTGGGCCAGCCGCTCGCGCTGTTCGACGAGAGTTGCGCCTGGGGCAAGATCGACAATCTCGAGGCCTTCTGCGTCGAGAAGTGTCTGCCCTTTGTCCGTTGGTCGGGCAGCTATCCCGGCGAATGGTCGCCCGAGCGGCTCGTCTACCGGGGCTCGGGTACGGTCGACAGCTATATGATCGATGAAAGCGACCGGGTCCTGCTTGATCGCCGTCTGCTTGTCGAGCTCTGCTCGATCAAGGCCGCGATGGCCTATTTCGACGCCGCGGAGTTCGCAGTGCCGCCGCTGGTTGTCGAGGGCGATCCGCCGCCGGTACCGGCGGCGGCGGAAAGCGCTGCCGCACCGGGGGAGGTGAGCCATGGCTGACTATTTTTCCCAGACTGTCATCCGTCCGGATATCCCGCGCACTGCAATGACCGCGCTCGAATATAAGGTTCTCGGCCAGATATTCGATCAAGAGGAGGTTGGCGAGGATATCTATTTCTTCGCCAGCCATGGCCCCAATGACTTCGTTTTCCTCGAGATCGCGGAAGTCCGGCGGTTCCTTGAGGAAAGCGATGGCATCGCGAGCAGCGTCGCCGATCTCGTCCGAAAGGAAATCGGCACATGCGATCCTGATGCAGCCGAGCTCGAACTCGATATGTCGGTGATCGGCTTCGAGGGCATCTTCCAGGACATCGTTCAGCGGTCGGCGCTCGAACATGTCGAGGTCGAGGCTGCATGGACCTGCTCGAAAATGCGGCCCGATGGCTTCGGTGGCGCCGCGACGCTGATCTCGGCGAACGACATCGGATCGGTTTCGACGGCCGGGTGGCTCGAAGAGGCCATCGCCCGCCTGTCTGGCGACTGTCTCTTATACACATCTCCGAGCCCACGAGACACTGAGCGATC
>CAUUIU010000020.1:0-17831 GCA_963545025.1 uncultured Sphingopyxis sp.
ATCGCTCAGTGTCTCGTGGGCTCGGAGATGTGTATAAGAGACAGGTCCTGACCTGAGCCAAAGGCGGCGCCATTGCGGCGCCACCTTTGCTATCAATTCGCCGGTTTGGTCACGTCGATCTTTTCGACCCATTCGGGATAGAAGCTCGGCTCGCGCGCTGACCAGCCGGGCGCGGTAGCGGCGGCTTCGCTGATCGACTGGAGCAGGATCTTGCGCTTGTCCGGGTGGAGGTGCGGCAGCGAGGCGGCGGCACAGAAGGCGCCGGGAAGCCACGGCCGCGCATGCGCGCCGAGCAGCCGCTCATAGAGAAAGCGGTACGAAGCAAAGCCGGGAAGCCGGTCCTGCCCCAGGTCAAAGGCCGACACCGCGATCAACGGCGCCATGAAATGTTCGAGCGCGTCGAGGCCGCTATCGTCGGGGATATGCCCGCGAATTTCGACGAGCCGCTGATAGACGCGCGCCTGGACGCGAATTGCGGTTTCCTCGACCATGTCGCGCGACCAGCGGGCGATCGCGTCGTCGCGTTCGAGCCCGATGTCGAGCGAGCGGCGGATATAGCGTTGTGTCGCGGCGGGAAAGGTCGCGAATTCCTTGATTTCCGATATCGACAGATCGCCTGCTGCCGGTCCCGAACGCGTCGCCATGGTCGTGCTCCCGCACGGCGCCCGAGGAGCCATCCCCCCGGAGGCCTGCATCAAACAGTCTGCCACCAAAATCGTTAGTGGCGGGTTAACCATGGCGTCGGCGATTGTTCATCCAGCGGTGGGGCGTTGCGCGCCGCTGCGACCGGGCCTAATCAGCGTGTCTTGAAACTGTAAGACACACGAGAACCACCATGTCGCACGCCCCGCAGCCGGTCATTTCTTCGACCGGCCTCTTCACCCCCGCCGAACGCATCTCCAACGAAGAACTTGTTGAGAGTTTTAACAGCTATGTTGCACTGCACAATAGAGAAAATGCGATCGCGATCGCGGCGGGCGAAATAGCTGAACTAACTGAATCGAGTGTCGAATTCATCGAGAAGGCGAGCGGCATTGGGTCGCGCTTCGTCGTCGACAAGGCAGGCATCCTCGACCCCGAACATATGGCGCCGCGCATCACGGAACGCGGCAATGACGAACTGTCGATCCTCGCCGAAATCGGCGTCGCGGCGGCGACGGACGCACTCGCACGCGCCGGCCGGAGCGCTGCTGACGTCGATGCGGTGCTATGCGCCGCGTCGAACATGCAGCGCCCCTATCCCGCGATGGCGGTCGAGATTCAGGATGCGCTCGGCATCGACGGCTTCGGTTTCGACATGAACGTTGCATGCTCGTCGGCGACCTTCGGCATCCAGACCGCCGCCGACTATATCCGCGCCGGCCATGCAAAGAGCGTGCTCGTCGTGAACCCTGAAATCTGCTCGGGGCATTTGAACTGGCGCGACCGCGACAGCCATTTCATCTTCGGCGACGTCGCGACCGCGATCCTCGTCGAGGACAAGAGCATCGCGCCGGCGGGGCACTGGGACATCCTCGGCACCAAGCTCAAGACTCAGTTCAGCAACAACATCCGCAACAATTTCGGTTTCCTCAACCGCGGTCACGGCGGGATCGACCAGTCGGGCCCGAAGAGTGACAAGCTTTTCGTCCAGGAAGGCCGCAAGGTATTCAAGGAAGTCGTGCCGATGGTCGCGAACATGATCGTCGAGCAGATGGAAGTGCTGGGCCTCGAGGGCGCCGACATGCGCCGGCTTTGGCTGCATCAGGCGAACACCAACATGAACCGGCTGATCGCGCAAAGGGTGCTCGGCCATGAGGCGAGCGATGACGAAAGCCCGACGGTGCTAGACACCTATGGCAACACGTCGAGCGCGGGGTCGATCATCGCCTTCCACCTGAACCATGAGGACATGGCAGCGGGCGACACCGGGCTGATCTGCTCGTTCGGTGCAGGCTACAGCGCGGGTACGGTATTCGTCCGGAAGACCTGACGCGCCTTACGGCACGAAAGTCGTGAACAGGTAGATCGCGAACAGCATCAGGTGGATCACCCCCTGCAGCACGGTTGTGCGGCCGTTTGCGAGCGTCTGCACCGACACGATCAGCGACAGGAACAGCAGCACGGTCGACTTGGCGTCGAGCCCGAGGCTGATCGGCATATCGGTCATGATCGACAGAATCGCGACCGCAGGAATGGTAAGCCCAATCGTCGCGAGCGCCGAACCCAGCGCGAGATTGAGGCTGGTCTGGAGCCGGTCCGACTTAGCCGCACGCACTGCTGCGAGCCCTTCGGGCGCGAGAATCAGTGCCGCGATGAGCACGCCGAGAACGGCAGGCGGCGCGCCCCAATCCGCGAGCAGCGCTCCCATGATGGGCGACAGATTCTTGGCGAGCAGAACGACCGCAACCAAGCTTGCAAGCAGCAACGCGCCTGAAATGGCGGTGCGCTTCACGCTCGGCGGGTGAGCATGCGCATCGAGCTCGCCGTCCCCGTCGGCATCGCCTTCGGGCAGGAAATAATCGCGGTGCCGCACGGTCTGAACCAGCGCAAAGGTGCCATAGAGGATCAGCGAGACGACCGCGACGAAGCCAAGCTGCGTCGCCGAATAAAAGGGGCCCGGCACGCTCGACGTAAAATTGGGGAGGACCAGCGTTACCACTGTGAGCACCGTGAGCGTCGCAAGCGCGGCGCCGATGCCGGTACGCTGGAAGCGCTGCTCATGATGGCGGATCGCACCGCTGAGCAGGCAAAGGCCCATCAGCAGGTTGAGGATCACCATCACCGCGGCGAACACCGTATCGCGCGCCAGCGTCTGCGCCTTTTCGGGTTCGGCCTGCATCAGCGTCAGGATCAGCCCGACCTCGATCACCGTCACCGCGAGCGCGAGGATCAAGGTGCCGAACGGCTCGCCAACGCGGTGCGCGATGACCTCGGCATGGTGGACCGCCGCAACGACCGCACCCGCCAGGATGAAGGCGACCAGCCACGAATTAAGCGGCATGGCGAAACTAGCCATCGCGGCAACAAAGCCGAGGATCGGAAAGATATCGTTGGTACGATCGGCGAGGCGGAGTTTGGAAGTCATCGGGCTTCTATTGCAGCCCCCTCTCCGCATGACCACCCCGACGGGGGATTTAATGCGTGCGGACGGGCAGTCCGGCGGCGGCGAGCCGCGCATGGGCTTCGGCGATCGTCGCCTCGCCGAAGTGGAAGATGCTCGCGGCGAGCACCGCGCTCGCGCCGCCTTCGAGCACACCGGCGACGAGATGGTCGAGATTGCCGACGCCGCCCGATGCGATCACCGGCACGCTGACCGCATCGGCGATCGCGCGGGTGAGAGTCAGATCGTAGCCGTCCCGGGTACCGTCACGGTCCATGCTGGTGACGAGCAATTCGCCCGCACCGAGGGTGGCGAGGCGCACCGCATGTTCGAGCGCGTCGATCCCGGTCGGCTTGCGTCCGCCATGGGTGAAGATTTCCCAGCGACCGTCCGCCACCCGCCGCGCGTCGATGCTGCCGACCGCGCACTGGCTGCCGAAACGGTCGGCGATATCGGCGACAAGTTCAGGCCGCGCGACCGCGGCGCTGTTCACCGCGACCTTGTCGGCGCCCGCGAGCAGCAGCGCGCGCGCATCGTCGGCGCTGCGCACCCCGCCGCCAACGGTAAGCGGCATGAAGCAAACCTCGGCGGTGCGGCTCACCATATCGAGCAGGGTGCCGCGGCCCTGATGGCTGGCGGAGATGTCGAGAAAGCAGAGTTCGTCGGCGCCCGCGGCGTCATAGGCGCGCGCGGCTTCGACGGGGTCGCCCGCATCGCGGAGGTCGACGAAATTGACGCCCTTGACGACCCGACCGTCGGCGACGTCGAGACAGGGAATGACGCGGACGCGGACGGTCACGCCGCCCCCACTGCAATCGCTTCGGCGAGATCGAGCCGCCCGTCATAGAGCGCGCGGCCAGTGATCACGCCCTCGATGCCGTTCGCGACATGCGGACGCAGCGCGTGGATATCGCCGATATCGGCGACGCCGCCCGATGCGATCACCGGAATGGCGACCGTCCGTGCCAGCGCGACCGTCGCCTCCACATTACAGCCCTTGAGCAGCCCGTCGCGGCCGACGTCGGTAAACAGCAGCGCGGCAACACCGGCATCCTCGAACTGCCGCGCGAGATCTTCGACGCAGACGTCGGAGACATCGGCCCATCCCTCGGTCGCAACCATGCCATCACGGGCATCGACTCCGACGACGATCCGACCGGGCAGGTCGCGCGCCGCCGATTTGACGAATTCCGGGTCTTTCAGCGCTGCGGTACCGATGATCACCCGCTCGACGCCGAGCGCGAGCCAGCGGTCGACCCCCGCGCGGTCGCGGATGCCGCCGCCGACCTGTACCTTGCCCGGAAAGGCGGCGATGATGCCCTCGACCGCGGCGCCGTTGACGCTTGCGCCGGCAAAGGCGCCGTCGAGATCGACGACATGGAGGTGCGAGGCGCCCGCGTCGGCAAACAGCCGCGCCTGCGCCGCCGGATCATCGCCATAGACCGTCGCGCGCGCCATATCGCCCTCGGCGAGCCGCACCACCTGCCCGCCCTTGAGGTCGATCGCGGGGAAGATGGTCAGGGCCGCCAATTGAGGAACCTTTCGAGGGTCGCGAGGCCATAAACCTGGCTCTTTTCGGGGTGATACTGCACGCCGACGATATTGTCTTTCGCCACCGCCGCGGTAAAAATTCCGCCATGGCTGCTCGTCGCCGCGACATCGACAGCATCGGCGAAGTGATAGCCGTGCAGATAATAGGCCTCGCCCGCCGCTATTACGGGATGCGCGAAGCTGGGCACGACGTCGTTCCAGCCCATGTGCGGGATGCGCAGCCCCGGCGCCGGATCGAACGCGCGCGCCGTGCCGCCGATCCAGCCAAGCCCGGCATGACGCCCATGCTCCTCGCCCGCATCGGCGAGCAACTGCATCCCGACGCAAATGCCCAGGAAAGGCGCGCCGTCGCGCCGAACGCGCTGCTCCATCGCTTCGACCAGCCCGTCGATCTCCGAAAGCCCGTTCATGCAGGCGGCAAAGGCGCCCACACCCGGCAACACGATACGGTCGGCCTTTGCGACGACGTCGGGATCGGCGGTGACAGCAACATTCCCGCCGCCCGCCGCGACGAGCGCATTGTGCACCGAGCGAAGATTGCCCGCGCCATAGTCGATCAGGGCAATGACGCTCATGTGCTAAGTCCTAGAGGACGCCCTTCGTGCTCGGAATCGCATCGCCCTTGCGCGGATCGATTTCGACCGCTTGCCGCAATGCGCGCGCGAGCGCCTTGTACATGCTTTCGGCGATGTGGTGGTTGTTCTCGCCGTACAGCATCTCGATGTGCAGCGTGATGCCTGCGGTCTGCGCGAAGCTGTGGAACCAGTGCGGGAACATCTCGGTGTCCATCTCGCCGAGCCGCGGCTGCGAAAAGACCGATTTATAGACGCAGTGCGGACGCCCCGAGATATCGAGCACGCAGCGCGTCAGCGTCTCATCCATCGGCGCATGCGCCTCGCCGTAGCGCGCGATGCCGCGCTTGTCGCCCAGCGCCTTCGCGACCGCTTCGCCGAGCGCGAGCGCGCTATCCTCGACCGTATGATGCTGGTCGATATGAAGATCGCCCTTCACCTGCATCGAGATGTCGATCAGCGAATGGCGCGACAATTGCTCGACCATATGATCGAGAAAACCGATGCCGGTGGACACCGAATATTCGCCCGTTCCGTCAAGATTGACGGCGATCGCGATATCCGTTTCCTTGGTCGTGCGCTGGACGGTGGCGGTTCGCATGGGGTCCACTTAGAGCCTATTTTTCGCGTTGCAAGGTGACTTTCCCCGCTTGAGTCCTCTTGACCGGCGCGCGGCGCGCGTTCATCCCCCTGCCCCATGAGTGACGATGTACGCGACAGCCTGATTCCCTATGACGAAATCGTGCAGGATGCACTGCGCGCCGTTGTGGGGCGCGTGCTAAGCCAGGTCGAAGGGTTCGAGAGCCTCCCCGGCGAACATCATTTCTATATTACCTTCAAGACGCAGGCCCCCGGCGTTACGATTCCGGCGCATCTGATCGCCAAATTCCCCGACGAAATGACGATCGTGCTGCAGAACCGTTTCTGGGACCTGAAGGTCGAGGACGATCATTTCAGCGTCGGCCTGTCATTCAACCAGACGCCATCGATCCTGGTCATTCCCTATGCCGCGATCACGGCCTTCGTCGATCCGTCGGTCGATTTTGGCCTGCAGTTCCAGGTCAGCGACGATGACGAAACGCAGCCCGAACCGCATGACGAGGCCGACAATGACCGCCCCGAGATAACGAACGAGGACGGGTCGAACGTCGTGACGGTGGACTTCGGCAAGAAGCGTTAGAGCCGTGGGCCCGCTCTGGCCTCCAACGCGTTTCTGGCAATATTGGGCTCTCGCCGGGATGCTCGTGCTGACCGCGGCCTTCTGGTGGGGGGTCGAGGGCTATGCGCTCGCGCAGAGCAATTATACCCGGGGACAGATTGCCGACGGGCTTCTCCGCTTTACCTTGCTCATCCTGACCCCGGCGCTGCTGCTCGTCTGGCTTACCGCCGCTTGGCTGCGTCGGCGCGTGGGTGAGGGTGGCTATTGGCAACTGCTCGGCCTCGTCGCGATGATCTGGGCCGGGTCGGTACTGGTAACGAGGATGCTGGTGACATGAGCACGCGGATTGAAAGCGACAGCATCGGCGAAATCAAGGTTCCAGCCGAGGTCTATTGGGGGGCGCAGACCGAGCGTAGCCGCCACAATTTCGCTTTTCCGTCGCACGAGCACATGCCGCTTCCGATCGTTCATGCGCTCGCACGGATCAAAGGCGCCGCGGCGCAGGTCAACCGCTCGCACGGGCTCGACGCAGGCCTTGCCGACGCAATCGGCACTGCGGCCGACGCGGTCGTTGCGGGCCAATATGACGACCAGTTCCCGCTCGCCATCTGGCAGACCGGCAGTGGTACCCAGTCGAACATGAATGCGAACGAGGTGATCGCGGGGATCGCCAACGAGAAGCTTGCGGGCACGCGCGGCGGCAAGTCGCCCGTCCACCCCAACGACCATGTCAACATGGGCCAGTCGTCGAACGACAGCTTCCCGACCGCGCTGCATGTCGCGGTCGCGGTCGAGACGACAGCGCGGTTGCTGCCGTCGCTGGTCGAACTCACCGATGCGCTGGCGGCCAAGGCCGCAGCATGGTCCGACATCGTCAAGATTGGCCGCACTCATTTGCAGGATGCGACCCCGCTGACGCTGGGGCAGGAATTTTCTGGCTATGTCGCGCAGTTGATCGCGTGCCGCGCGCGGATCGAAGGCACGCTCGCGCACAATATCTGCAAACTTGCCCAAGGCGGCACAGCAGTCGGCACGGGGCTCAACGCACCGGCAGGCTTCGACGTCGCGATGGCAGAAGAGCTGTCGAAGCGCACCGGCATCGCGTTCGAACCCGCGCGCAACAAGTTCGAGGCGCTGGCCTCGAACGATGGACTCGTCTTCTTCTCGGGCGCCTTGAACACACTCGCGGTCGCGCTTACCAAGATCGCCAACGACATCCGCCTGCTTGGCTCGGGACCGCGCGCGGGCCTCGGCGAACTCGACCTGGCCGCGAACGAACCGGGCAGTTCGATCATGCCCGGCAAGGTCAATCCGACCCAGTGCGAGATGCTGACGATGGTCGCGGCACAGGTCATCGGCAATCATCAGGCGGTAACGGTAGGCGGGTTGCAGGGCCATCTCGAACTCAACGTCTTTAAGCCGCTGATCGGATCGAACGTTCTACGCTCGATCGAACTGCTCAGCATCGGCATGGCGGGGTTCACCGAGCATTGCGTCGTCGGGATCGAGCCCAATCGCGCGCGCATCGATGAACTGATGAACCGCTCGCTGATGCTCGTCACCGCGCTTGCGCCCGAAATCGGGTACGACAAGGCGGCCAAGATCGCGAAGCACGCGCACGAAAGCGGCAGCACGCTCAAGGAAGCCGCGCTGGACCTCGGCTATGTCGACGCCGCGACCTTCGACCGCGTGGTTGACCCGCGCACGATGTTGGGGCCGGAGGGCTGACGGGAACCCGAAGGCCGCTCCGGGGATTGATGGGGTGAAGGAGAGATGGGCATGATAGGCAGGATCGTTGGCGGCGTTCTGGGCAGCGCCATTGGACGCACAAAGGGCAATCATCCCGTCGCCGGCGCGGTGATCGGTGCGGGCACGCTATTCGCGGCGCGGCGGCTGTTTCCGCAGCGCTATGCCGTGCTCGCGGCGACTGTTGCGGCGGGCTATCTCACCAAGAAATGGGCCGAGCGCTCCGAAGCGCGCAGGGCGGCCGAAGAGGCGCATGCGCTCGATTCCGAACTCGCGAACGCCGGCGTGGTCGACACCTATGCCGGAACGGGCGATGCGACGCCCGACGGCCAGACGATGGGCGACGCGCTACCTCCTGCAATCCCGATCGATACCAACGGGCGTAGCAGCGCGATCCACTGACGGTCAGGCGCCCGCCTGCCATTCCTTGATCGCCTCGACCGGCGAGACGAGCATCAGGACATTCAGCGTCAGATTGTCGCGGATCGTCCACAGCGTGAACAGTTCGAAGGTGATGGCGAGCGCCACGGTCACCCACCAGCGCATCCGGCTGGCGGCGAGAAAACCCAAGATCATGAACAAGGTATCGCTCACCGAATTAAGCACCGAATCGCCCGAATAGCCGAAAGCCATCGTCACCTCCCGATAGCGGTCGATGATGATCGGCGAGTTTTCGAGAATTTCCCAGGCTCCCTCGATCCCGATCGCGATTGCCAGCGGCACCCACAAGGGCCGGTGCGGCAGGACCCAGCGCAGCAGGCCAAAGAAGATGAAGCCATGGATGATGTGGCTGAAACTGTACCAGTCCGAAATCTGCTGGCTGTTCTGGTTCGACTGGACGGTGCCGTGCCAGAGGCTGATCGTGCCGCACGGACAGATCGGCGGACGCCCCATGCCGAGCAGGATTGCTGTGAGCAGCGCGACCAGCATCGCGACCACCAGCCATCCGGTTCGTGAAATTCCCGCCATGCCCCGTCCCCTTCGCGCTTGACCCGCGCTGCAGCTTTGGCGAATAGCGCCCATGGCTGAAAGCGTCCACCTGAACCGCCGCGGCGTGTTGTTCGTCCTCTCCTCGCCGTCGGGCGCCGGAAAGACTACCATTTCGCGAATGATGCTCGAGGCCGACAAGGACATCGCGCTCTCGATCTCTGCAACCACGCGCCCGCCACGTCCAGGCGAGATCGACGGGGTTCATTACCATTTCGTCGATACCGAGACCTTCAAGAAGATGGCGGCCGACGGCGAGTTCCTCGAATGGGCGCATGTCTTCGGCCACCGCTATGGTACACCGCGCGCGCGGGTCGACGAATTGCTCGCCGCGGGCAAG
Source organism: uncultured Sphingopyxis sp. (assembly GCA_963545025.1). Lineage (GTDB taxonomy): Bacteria > Pseudomonadota > Alphaproteobacteria > Sphingomonadales > Sphingomonadaceae > Sphingopyxis. The sequence goes on from CAUUIU010000020.1 coordinate 9,438, forward strand.
GACGTGCTCTTCGACATCGACTGGCAGGGCGCGCAGCAGCTTTATCAGGAAGCCGGGCCCGACGTTGTGCGAGTCTTCGTCTTGCCGCCGACGATGGAGGAGCTCGAACGCCGTCTGCGCTCGCGGAACACCGACAGCGACGAAGTGATCGCCGCGCGGATGGAACGCGCCGCGAACGAAATCAGCCATTGGGACGGCTACGACTATGTGTTGATCAACGACAATGTCGAAGGCTGTTTCGACGAGGTCCGCGCGATCCTGCGCGCCGAACGGCTGAAACGCCGCCGTCAGATCGGCCTGATCGGTTTCGCGCGCGACCTGATCCGGTCGGTCCCCGACGCCGACAGGAATCTCTAGACCGGCCTGGCCAGCTTCGCTTCGAGTTCCGTCACCATTTCGGCGCGGAGCGGTTTCGCCTGCCCGTCGGTGCGGCACACGACGACGGTGTCGCAGGTCGCGATCGCGCGGCCGTTCTGGAACATCGCCTGGACGATCGTCCAGCTCGACGTCCCGAGCCGACCAATGCCGGTCGCGATTCTGACGGGGTCGGGAAAATTTCCCTCGCCCAGATAGTTGATCTCAACTGCCGCGACCATCGTGCGCTCGCCCGCCGGTCGCTCGTACCACGGACGCACCTCGCGGTTGAGCAGAACCCGGCCGCTTTCGAACAAGGCGGCAAAGGCCACATTGTTGAGGTGGCCGTTGATGTCCATGTCCTGAAACCGCGTCTGCAGCTCGATCTGCACGGGGTAGCTGGCGGCATCGAGCCGCCAGCTTTCCGGTTTGGGCATATCAGCGCGGCGCCATGCGGATACCGCCGTCGAGGCGGACGTCCTCGCCGTTGAAATAGCCATTCTCGATCATGCACATTGCGAGATTGGCATATTCGGCGGGCACGCCGAGACGCTTCGGGTTGAGCACCGAGGCACCAAGCGCATCGCGCACCGGCTGCGGCGCGCCGGCGAGCAGCGGGGTGTCGAAGATACCGGGCAGGATCGTGTTGACGCGGATATTCTCGTTGCCGAGGTCGCGCGCGATGGGGAGTGTCATGCCGACAACGCCGCCCTTCGACGCCGAATAGGCTGCCTGCCCGATCTGGCCGTCCTCGGCCGCGACCGACGCCGTGTTGACGATCGCGCCGCGCTCGCCGTCTTCCATCGGGTCGAGCGTCAGCATGCCCGCCGCCGACTTGGCGATGCAGCGGAAGGTGCCGACGAGGTTGATCTGGATGATCCAGTTGAACGCATCGAGCGGGAAATGCTTGATGCTGCCGTCTTCCTTCGAGCGGCTCGCGGTCTTGATCGCATTGCCGGTGCCCGCGCAGTTGACGAGGATACGCTCCTGGCCGTGCGCTTCGCGCGCCTTGGCGAAGGCGGCGTCGACGCTGGCGTCATCGGTTACGTTGCATTCGCAGAAAATGCCGCCGAGTTCGGCCGCGATCGCGAGGCCTTTTTCTTCCTGCAGGTCGAAGATCGCGACCTTGACGCCCTTCGCGGCGAGCGCGCGCGCGGTGGCGGCACCGAGGCCCGAGGCACCGCCGGTGACGACGGCGGATACGGTGGAATCGAGTTTCATGACTTTCTCCTGATTAAATTCTTACAGCCGTTCGATGATCGTGACGTTGGCCTGGCCGCCGCCTTCGCACATCGTCTGCAGTCCATATTTGCCGCCGGTCGCGTCGAGCACGCCGAGCAAGGTCGCCATCAGCTTGGTGCCCGAGGCGCCGAGCGGATGGCCGAGCGCGATCGCGCCGCCATGCTGGTTGAGCCGCGCATGATCGGCGCCGAGATATTGGAGCCAGGCGAGCGGCACCGGCGCGAAGGCCTCGTTGACCTCATAGGCGTCGATATCGCCGATCGTCATGCCAGCCTTCTTCAGCGCGCGTTCGGTCGCGAACAACGGCTCCTCGAGCATGATGATCGGGTCGCCCGCGGTGACCGAAATGTGATGGATGCGCGCGCGCGGCGTCAGGCCGTGATCCTTGAGCGCCTGTTCGGACACGACAAGCGCCGCCGAGGCCCCATCACAGATCTGTGAGCTGGTCGCCGCAGTGATCGAGCCGCCTTCCTGCAGAATCTTGACGCCCGCGATGCCTTCGAGCGTCGCGTCGAAGCGGATGCCCTCGTCAACGAGATGCGTCTGACGGCCTTCGGGGGTGTCGATCTCGACGCCGACGATCTCGCGCTTGAAATGGCCCGCCTCGGTCGCCGCCTTGCCGCGGCGGTGGCTTTCGAGCGCATAGGCGTCGAGGTCGTCCTTGGTCAGGCCGTATTTCTTGACGATCATCTCGGCGCCCATGAACTGGCTGAACATGATGCCGGGATATTTTTCCTCGAGCCGCTCGGACTTATAATGACCGAGCCCTTCCTTCATGAACAAGGTCGCGACGCTGCCCATGGGCACGCGCGTCATGCTTTCGATGCCGCTGGCGAGGACGATGTCCTGCGTTCCCGACATCACCGCCTGCGCAGCGAACTGGATCGCCTGCTGCGACGACCCGCACTGGCGATCGATCGTCACCGCGGGGATCGAGTCGGGCAGTTTCGAGGCGAGCACGGCGTTGCGGCCGACGTCCATCGTCTGCTGGCCACCCTGCGAAACGCAGCCGGTGATAACGTCGTCGATCGCCTTGGTGTCGAAATCATTTCGGTCGGCGATCGCATCGAACACCGCGGCGCCGAGGTCGACGGGGTGCACGCCGGCGAGCCGGCCCCCGCGTTTGCCGCCAGCCGTACGAACGGCGTCTACGATATAGGCAGTAGCCATGGGAGAATTCCTTTCACTGGGGTGTCAGATGGTCGAAAAATGGAATGCCGCCACGGCATCGGCAACCGCCAGCACCGCGTCGATCACGAAAATCTTGAGCATCGGGCCTGAGAACACCGGCCAATAGGCTTGCCCAATCCTTCCGCCGCGGAGCGCGACCGGGACATTGAACCAGAATTGGCTGAAATTGGCAGCCGCGAAAAAGGCGAAGAGAATGACCTGTTGCTCAGTCGCCGCGAAGGCGGCGGGGGCGGTGGCGAGATAGAGCGCGAAAAAGGCGAGTGCGAGATTCATCCCTCCTAGAAAGGCGACGCTTGCCTTGAGCGTCGGCACCAAGACGTTGTCGCGCGCCTCGCGCGGGATGAGGATTTTCGCAGTGTTTGTCTGCGCGATACTGAACTGGACGAACGCCGCGAGAAACCAGAGGCCGTTGAGCAGGAAAAGGATCTCGACCCAGCTCACAATTTACGCCCGATCAGTTCCTTCATGATTTCATTCGTGCCGCCAAAGATGCGCGTCACGCGCGCCGCGCGCCAGGCCCGGGCGATCGGATATTCGTTCATATAGCCCGCACCACCGAACAGCTGGAGGCATTTGTCCATGACCTCCCACTGAAGGTCGGTGTGCCAAAGCTTCGCCGCGGCGCCCTCTTCGGGGGTCAGTTCCTTCTTCAGGTGCCGCGCCAGCGCCCAGTCGAGATGCGCCCAGCCGACCTGAAGCTTGGCCTTCAGGTCGGCGAGCACGAAGCGGCTGTTCTGGAAATCGAGGATCGGCTTGCCGAACGCCTTGCGTTCGCGCGTATATTCGACAGTGTCGTCGAACGCGCGCTGCGCCGAGGCCTGCGCGCTGACCGCAATCGACAGCCGCTCCTGCGGAAGCTCGCTCATCAGATAGATGAAGCCCTGCCCCTCTTCGCCAAGGCAATTGGTGATCGGCACCCGTACGTCGTTGAAGAACAGCTCCGACGTATCGGCCTCATCCTGCCCGATCTTGTCGAGGTTGCGGCCGCGCTCATACCCCTCGCGATCGGCCTCGACGAGCACGATCGACACACCCTTCCACGCCGGCTGCGCGTCGGGATCGGTCTTGACGCAGACCAGCGTCAGGTCGGCGTTCTGGCCGTTGGTGATATAGGTTTTCGACCCGTTGATGACATAATGATTGCCATCCTTCTTGGCAGTCGTGCGCATCCCCTGAAGGTCGCTGCCGGTGCCCGGTTCGGTCATTGCGATCGCGGTGATTACCTCGCCCGCCACCATCTTGGGCAGCCAGTGCTTCTTCTGCTCCTCGCTGCCGTAACGGACGATATAGTTGGTGACGATGTCCGACTGGAGCGAAAAGCCCGTGGTGACGCGACCATAATAGGCGCTCTCTTCATCGACGATCGCATTATAGCCGAAATCGAGGCCGAGCCCGCCATATTCCTCTGGCACCGTCGGACACAGCAGCCCGAGCTCGCCCGCCTTGGGCCAGATGCTTTTGGGAACGATGCCGGCTTCGGCCCACGCCGCCTGATTGGGCGCAACCTCTTTTTCGAGGAACTGGCGCACCGTCGAGCGGAACGCTTCATGGTCCTCGCTATACGCGGAGCGCGACAGGCTATCGAGCGACATGGTCTTTCCTTTTCCCAGGGGACGTCCGGTCATTCTGCCGATACGCCGACAAGCTCGCGCCTTTTTCGATGCGAGTTTCGGTCTGCAACTGACCTTACGTTTACGTCCACGTCAAGTAGAAATGCCGCTACGGCAAGAAACTTGTTCACGCCCCGTGGCCAGCGAATAGGTTTGCAGTCGCTGGGCAGCGTCGATGCGCCACGCTAAGACCGCATCATGGTCGATCTCATTCTCGACGCCGGGGCACTGCTCGGCGAATCGCCGCGGTGGAGCACCGCCGAATCGCGCCTCTATTGGGTCGATATCGAGGGGCGGAAAATCCATCGCACCAACCCGGCGACGGGCGAAGACGAGGTGATGCAACTCGACGAACAGGTCGGCTGCATCGCCCCGCGCGCCGGCGGCGGGCTCGTCGCGGCGCTGCAAGACGGCTGCGCGCTGATCGACGCCTGGGGCGCGGCGTTGCGGCCCTTCGGCCCGCCCGCGCTCGCGGACAAGCCCGACCAGCGTTTCAACGACGGCTGCGTCGATGCCGCTGGCCGGCTCTGGGTCGGCAGCCTGACCAACGACAAGGCGAACCCCGCCGCGACCCTCTATCGCCTCGACCCCGACGGAACGCTGACCGAAATCTTCGGCGGTCTCACCACCAGCAACGGCGCCGCTTTCAGCCCGGACGGCCGGACCTTCTACCACGCCGACACGCCGACCCATGCGATCCGGTCTTATGATGTCGATCCCGCGACCGGCACGCTGGGTGAAGGTCGCATCTTCCACCAGTTCGAGCTGGGCAATGGTCGCCCCGACGGCGCCGCCGTCGATGCCGAGGGGTGCTACTGGTCGGCGCTGTGGGATGGCTGGCGCGTCGTCCGCCTGTCGCCGTCGGGCGAACTGCTCCAGACGGTCGAGATGCCAGTCCAGCGCCCAACGATGATCGCGTTCGGCGGACCAGACCTCAAGACCGCGTTCGTCACCAGCGCGGGCAAGAATCTGACCGACGAGGAACGCGCCGCGCAGCCCCATGCCGGCGGCGCCTTCGCCTTCCACGTGGATGTTCCCGGCCTGCTCCAGCCCGATTTCGGCCTGTAGGCGGCTTGCACCGCGCTGTCATATAAGGTTAAGACGCGCGCCGACATGGTTTCGTCCGAAACCTTATTCTCCGGGGAGAATCCGATATGCCGCGTCACGCGCACCCTTTTGCCCGTCATTTGTCGATCCTGCTTGCATCCACCGCGATGATGGTGGGTTATAGCCAGATGACCGCCCTCGCCGCCGAACCGACCGCCGCCGCCAAGCTGGCCGCCACCGTGCCCGCGGGCGCGAACCCGATGCTCCAGCCGTGGACCGGCCCCTATGAAGGGGTGCCGCCGTGGGACAAGATGGACCCCGAGCTGTTCCCCGATGCCTTCACCAAGGGCATGGCCGAAGTGAAGGCGCAGGTGCAGGCGGTGATCGACGATCCGGCCGAGCCGACCTTCGAGAACACGCATGTCCCGATGCAGCTGGCCGGCGACACGATGGAGCGCGTCTATGCGCTGTGGGGCGTGCAGACGTCGAACAAGTCGAACGACCGCGTCGAGGATATCGACGCCGAATGGAGCCCCAAGCTCACCACCTTCTACACCGAGCTGTTCCTCGAACCCAAGCTCTTCGCCCGTTACAAGGCGGTGTACGACAAGCGCAAGACGAGCGGACTCAACGCGCAGCAGATCCGCATCGTCGAGCGCAGCTATGAAGAGATGGTGCGCGACGGCGCCAATCTGTCGCCCGCCGACAAGACCAAGCTGGTCGCGATGAACTCGAAGCTCGAAGGCCTGTTCTCGGCCTTCTCCTCGAAGCTGCTCGGCGACGAAAAGCTCTATACCTTCGTCACCGACAAGGCCGAGCTCGCAGGCCTCGAGCCCGGCTTCATCGCCTCGCTCGCTTCGGCCGCCGAAGCCAACGGCAAGCCCGGCCAGTGGGCGATCAAGAACACCCGCTCGTCGGCGCAGCCGGTGTTGCAGGGCGCGACCAACCGGAGCTTGCGCGAGCGCGTCTACAAGGCGTTTATCGGCCGCGGCGACAATGGCGATGCCAATGACACCAATGCGACGATCGCCGAAATCCTGAAGCTGCGCCAGGAGCGCGCCGCGCTTCTCGGTTTCCCGACCCACGCGCATTACCGCATGGCCGACACGATGGCGAAGACGCCCGAGGCCGCGATGGGCCTGATGATGAAGGTCTGGCCCGCCGCAGTCGCGCGGGTGAAGGAAGAGGTCGCCGACATGCAGGCGATCGCCGACAAGGAAGCAAAGGCGAACAAGACGGCGAAGATCACGATCGAGCCGTGGGACTATCGCTTCTATGCCGAGAAGGTCCGCAAGGCGAAGTACGACCTCGATGAGAGCGAAGTGAAGCCGTACCTGCAACTCGACAAGTTGGTCGACGGCATGTTCTGGTCGGCGGGTCAGCTTTACGACCTCGGCTTCCGGGAGAATACCGGCACGATCCCCGTCTTCGACCCCAAGGTCCGCACCTTCGAGGTTTACAACCTCAAGACGAACGAGAATGTGGGCGTCTTCTACCTCGACAATTTCGCGCGCGACGGGAAGCGTTCGGGCGCGTGGATGACGACCTATCGCAGCCAGCAGACGCTGGGCGGCGAGCGCAATGTCCTCGCCTCGAACAACAATAATTTCACCGAAGCCGCGAAGGGCGAGGCGACGCTGATCAGCCTCGACGACGCGCAGACGCTGTTCCACGAATTCGGCCACGGCATCCATTATCTGTTGCAGCACATTTACTATCCGGCGCTCGCCGGCGTGCCGCGCGACTTCGTCGAATATCCGAGCCAGGTGAACGAGAATTGGCTGATGACCCCCGAGGTGCTGTCGAAATATGCGACGCACTACAAGACGGGGGCGCCGATGCCGCAGGCGCTGGTCGACAAGATCCTCGCCTCCGACAAGTTCAACCAGGGTTTCACGACGGTTGAATATCTGTCGAGCGCGATCGTCGACATGAAGCTGCACGACCGCAAGACGCCGCCGACCGACGTCGACAAGTTCGAGCGCGAGACGCTGGCCGAAATCGGCATGCCGAAGGAAATCGTGATGCGGCACCGCCTGCCGCAGTTCGGCCACCTGTTCAGCTCGGACAGCTATTCGGCCGGCTATTACAGCTATCTGTGGTCGGAAACGATGGACGCCGACACCTGGGCGGCCTTCACCGAAGCCGGCGGCCCATGGGACCGCACCGTCGCCGACAAGTTCCGCACCATCCTGCTGATGACGGGCAACGAAACCGACCGCGCCGAGGCGTACCGCGCTTTCCGCGGCCGCGATCCCGACGTGAAGGCGCTGCTCAGGAAGCGCGGTTTTCCGACCGAATAGGACATAGAAACCGGGGAAGGCAAAGGGGGCGATTTCGCCCCCTTTGTTTTGGGCGGAAGTTGGCGAAGGTGCCGCGCAGCGTGCGTTGACATGGCTCCGGAACGATATAAATATGATATCATCATTATATCGAGTGATTCGGAGGGAAACATGGTCGAAACAGGGACACCGGCGCTGAACCGCAGTCGCGAGACGCGCGCCAATACACAGAGCGGCTATCTGATGCTTCTCATCTGGTTGCTGCTGGTCGGGGTGGCGGCCTGGGCGGCGATCAGCAACGCCAACGCCGAATATATGGTCGCCTGGAAATGGATCGTCGTTGCGGGCTCGGCGGTCGTGGGCACGATCATCCTGTGCGGTTTCTACCTGATCAATCCCAATGAGGCCGCGGCGATCCAGCTGTTCGGCGCCTATAAGGGCACCGACCGCGACGAGGGGCTGCGCTGGGTGCTGCCCTGGCTGACCCGCAAGAAGATAGCGGTACGCGCGAACAACGTCATTTCCGACAAGATCAAGGTCAATGATCTGCGCGGCAATCCGATCGAGATGGCGGCGCAGGTCGTGTGGCGCGTTACCGACACCGCGCAGGCGCTGTTCGACGTCGACGATTACAAGGAATTCGTGATGGCGCAGATCGAGGCCGCGGT